>SCTZ01000075.1 GCA_004297765.1 Chloroflexota bacterium
GAAAACTTGCCAACAGGAAGAAGGATAACTGACAATCGTCGCCTACGGCTCCGCCGGTGTCCCCTGCAAGGTGGTACCGAACTCAGGAAATCAGCCGGTCCCCAAGCGCGAAATCGTGCACTTGCGGCTGATCCGGTTGCCGGGGTACTGCCCGGAACTCAATCCAGACGAACTGTTGAACCAGGATGTCAAGACCAACGGCTTGGGGAAAAGTCGGCCCAGCAATCGCACCGAAATGATGATGGGCATCCGCAAGCACCTGCGCCGCCGGCAGCGGCAACCGCAGGTCATACGAAACCTCTTCCAGGAGAAGCACGTTCGGTATGCAGCCTGACAACCTATGCACTATTTGCTGGCCTGCTCAGTAACACCGCACAGCCGGATCGCCGAACTCCTGCCAGGCGCGTGGAAACTCGCCCGCCTCACGACGCACTGATCGCCCACCCGTCAAGGGGTGGGATCGCCGAACGGATACTGACATCCGACGTCGGACGCGCTTGGTCGGCGCATTTCCGGACGGCAACCGGGCATTGATGCTGGTCACGGCGCGTCTGCGGCACATCGCCGGCACGAAATGAGGCAAGCGCTGCTACCTAGCAATGGAGCGGCTACTCAACCCAGCCAAGCAAGATCAGGAGGCGGCAGCCCGAGAAGCGGCCGAGCTACCGCCCCTGGCGCACGAGCTGAGCTGGGTGAGTAATCAGATCAATCGCTAGCGAATTCCCTGGAACTTCAGGCGCTTTAGTCCGGCATTAACACACGCAAGAAGCAGATCGCCGCTCGGTTCAACCGCAAACCGATGTACTAAGTTGTAGTGAAGAGGAAGGTTGATCTCGTTCTCATATTCTGTGTGAACGGTGGTTGAGCCGAGCACCTTGAACCCATTGAGGTCGACGATCCAGATTCGAAAGTTGCTGCCATCTGCCACGTACATGAACCTGTCTCCGGGCGCAAAACTAATGTCCCAGGCCGATCCGGTATGGAACACCATAGTTCCCGGGGCGATCGTCACCTCGCGAGTGAAACGCGCACCGCCGGGAACTAGCTCGAATTCCTGGACCCGGCACTGGGTGCGGTCAGCGACATAAAGCCGGCCATTGGGTCCTCGGGCGACTTTGTGAACTATGACGAAGCCTTCCTCGGGCGAAAGCGAATAGGGGTCCTTGCCATGGCAACCCCACATGCGAGTGAACGCCCCAGTGTCGGAGTTGAAGGCTATGACGCGGTGGTTGCCATAGCCATCAGCCACAAAGACCTCACGCGTCTGGATGTCGTGATAACATGACGTAGGCCGGTCCAGGTATTGGGTGTCTCGGTCATCGCCGGCCCTGCCGCGCTGGCCGATGCGTAGCAGAAGCTCACCCGACGGGGAGAACTTGAGGACAGCGGCGTCGCCGCTCAACCAGCCAAATACCCAAAGATTACCTTCCGCGTCGCACTCCAGTCCTTCCGGGCCAACGGGCCATTGAGAGACCCCGTCGACCGCCGGGATGTGGTCAGGGCCACCCCACGCATTGATGAACTCACCATCTCCAGTGAGATGAACGATAGGAGGGAGCCAGCACGGCAGTGCCATGGAAGCCGGATCAGTCCCTTGTGCATTTGGCTGCTGGAAAACAAAGAGATCGCCATTGGACGCACGTGCTACAGCAAGCACCGCACCCAACTTCTTGCCCGGCGGCAGCCGCAATGCGAGTGTCTCAAGCTCTCGGGCAAACCGAGGGCGCGATGCTGCGACCGTTTCGACACTATGCTCAACACTCGCGGACATGCGACGCTCCTTCGTATCTTGTTGGCTTATACGCACGGCGTCCGGAGGAGTCAAGAATCGTTCCGCGACGTTCACATAGTTGAACTGGCTCAGTGGAAATACTCGCTGCCCTGCGGATCTCTGCTACCCGGTCGATGACCCCTCTCCTCGGCCCGGCATCCCATGGAAAGCTGGCCCGACACGCGGCGGATTCAGCGGCCGATCAGCGTGAAATGCGCACTTGGGGGTGAGCGGCGGGTCGCCGGAGATTCGAGATGCATCACTATCGACAGGTCCTGGCGCGGCAGCGCCAGGGGAACAGCGATCGGGACACTGCCCGCAACCGGCCGGTTGAAAGTCGCGGCGATGCGCGCGCTCGCCATGGCACCGATGCCGGAGCCGAGCATGGCGGTGGCGTCCTTTTCCAGGCCTCATTACGCGGTGCAAGAACTTCTTAGAAAGCCGGGGATTCCTGCAGACGCTGCTCGGTCCGGCTCTCGCCGCTCCCAGCGCTGAGGCCGTGCGCGAACCAACTGCGGCGTCCTCGGCATCTGGCGGAACGGCATTTTTGGATCTCCTATTGACCGAATCGTGCGCGCAGGCGCGGTAACTTGGCAATCGTGGATGTACGCCGACAGCTCGGCGTCACTGATCCAGATGGCGGAACTTGCAGATCGTGGTCTCATCCGGAGCCGGCTCCCGGCGCAGATCGATGCCGACGAACTCACGCATCGCGCGCGAGTCGTACAGCGCCTCGTCCACCGCGGGGTCGCTCAGGTTGAACCAATGCTGCAAGAAGTGAATCCGCAGCATCCGCTCCAAGCCCACCGGCGGCCGGCCAGCGCCCGCTGCCTCGGGCGCATCACTCCACCTCGCCTGCCTTCAACGTTCAGCATTGTAGATCACAGGCGAATAGATCAATCCCTAGTCTGCCGCGACCTTGGACACAGACGAGCGGCTGACCCGGGCAATGCGCACTTTGGCGCCGGCGCTAGGTTCGGGCTCAACCTCGGGTATGGTCGGTATTGGTTGGCCGCGCCGCGCCGTTTCGTGCCTGAGCCTGCCCATGAAAGCCTCGTATACCTCTGGAGCAGGATTCCAAAGGGAATCCGGGTCATCCATGATTGGATGAACGGGGAGAGGCCTCTCCACTCGCAGGAATGTCATATCGCCGTCAGCCGTCACATCACCGACGAACGTCTCCCGTCCCTCGAAGGTCAGCGTGGCCTTTCCAGCGCGTTGCCACGGCGCACCCCTGGGAACATCCACGCGGAAGCCGTCTTCCAAGAGCTCGATCTCGCGGACGCGGAATGGTATGGGAAACCCTTGCTCATCGCACAGAGTGAGGTGTCCCGGAGCATTTCGGCCCAACGCTTGTCGGGCCAGTTCCTGCCAACTTCGTTCCGACCACCTTGGCGCTGCGCTCAAGCTGCCGGCCGGTGCCGGGTCCGACTTGGGGTAAACGGTGTCTGCCGGCGCGTCCCATCGGTGGGGTGCATCGTTAGTTGCTGCCGGGCTATCCCACCAGAAGATACGCACCGGCGTGATGCTCACGATGATCCGGGTCCAATACCAGACCGCCTTCTTGGCCAGAGGCCAGGGAGCATTCCCGACGCGCGCGAATCCTGTTTCCGCTATATACCGCTCGGCATTGCTCTGAAGATCGGAGTCGTGGACTGCAGCGAGGCCTGCCACGGCTATGACTGGCTTATCCGCAGCAGCTGCCACCAGGATTCCCGTCTTCGGGTTCCCACGGACGCGCTCGGCCTTGGCCGGATAAGCCAGTCCAGTGCCGACATCCAACGATCTCATGCCCTCGCTTGGGAAGAAGAACATCGGAGTGTCGATCGGCACACCCGCTGAACTCACCGTGGCAAACTCCGATGTCGAGGTCGATTGAAGCAGATCAATCACTGAACCCGGCAAACCCTTAAGCACTGTCATCAGCCTCTCCTCGCACCATCGCCGTCTGGATCAACCCGCCCAAGAGGAACACCGCACCACCCACTGTCACACCCACTTGCTCACAAGACTCGTGAACAAATGCGTCCCAATGTCATTGACACGCACCGGAGCGCTATGGCGCCGCCAGATCCAAGATGGCCTTCGTGTCGTAATAAAAGGGTGTGACGCTGACAATCTGCCGATCTCGGAGTTCCCAAACCTCTACGACCGGACCCTCGTAGGGTTTGCCGGTCTTGGCGATCCGGGCTTTCAACTGAGAAACGCAGATGACCTTGTTGCCCGTCGCCGCGTATTCACTGCCTTCTAACTGGGTGTCGGACCAGAACGCCCGGACCGCCTTGATGACATCCAGGTATCCTTGCCAGCCGCGATAGGCGCGGCCGCCATATGGCATGCTAACAGGCACGTGCACGGCGACATCATCCGCGATGAAAGGCTTTATGGCGTCTATTCCGCCGGCAAGATATTCCCCCAGCACTCTTTTCACGATTTCTATATTTCCATTCTCCGTCTCCACGATGCTCATAGTCCTCTCCCGTCATGCTCGGACTGACTTTACAGACAGATCCAGATCTAATCGACAATATGGATGGCGCAGTAATCTGGCGTGCGCCAGGCCCCCGCGCTGGTCATCCCGCGACACTGGGCGGTTGAACTCGAGCAGCTCGAAACGGAGATGCCCGTGCCAGACCGGCCCACGGCGCACGTCAGCCCGACAGTAACCTCTCACCGCGCGCCTGCCGGAGCATTTCCATCAGTTTCGCGTAGGAGTACTGCCGGATATCCTCCGGGCCGTTGTCAACGACGAGGTCCATCGCATGCAAGCGATGCGCCATCTTCTGCATCCGCGCGCCCGATGCCGGCGTGGGCTAGCGAGCCCCAGCGAAGCGGCGGCGTTGACCGACATGGCAGCGCTCACCCCCGATGGCGACCAGCGCCTCAGTCCTGGCCGACGCATACTGCGCAACATTCGTCCGGCTCAAGTTAACCACTGTCGGCTAGCAGCTCTTGGTGCGACCGAGTTCCTTCGGCAGCGCATTGATCGTCTCGACCATCGGTAGGAACTGTTCTTTGTCCTTGGCCGCTTGCATCACTTCATGGGCCACCACCACCAACAAGCTGTGGGTGGCCACCACGGCCTGGGCGTCGTGGGACTGATCAAAACCCCCGCCGGCGACCGGCATGACGGGCAAGCCCCGTTCACCAGGTCGATCTATTCCTTGTCGGCAATCCCCCGCTCGGTGGCTCGGGCCGCGGACCTCGGGGCTTCTTCCACGCGCGCCTGTGCTGCACCTCGCGAGCGACGAGCTTGTCCTGATAGTCAGCGGCGTCGCGCCAAAAACCCTCCTGCGTCCGCGCCTCGGTCCTCGCTCTTGCCCCGCGGCAGTAGCCAATAACTCATCTCGTGCGCCACCTCTGGTGTCCAACGTCGATCCTTGTCGGTCACCATCCGAAGCGGAACCCAACGCCATAGGTGCGCGGCGGCCCAAAGGACGCCGACACGAGACCGGCGACCTGCGCACCTGGTGCGCCCCCTGTCCAATAAGGCTTGTCCATGAGATTCTTTGCAAAGGCGCTGACGGTCAGACCTTCGATGCCGATCGGATCCTGCCAGTCCAGCCGCATATTGATCAGGGTATATCCCGGAATCTTGGTGCCCGGATCGAATGTTCTGGCGCGGTTCGAGAAATAGAAATAAGACTGCGCGTAGCCGTCGACCCGGAATGTCAACACTCCCATGTTATCGGGAAGCGGCGCGGTGATCTCGCCAAACAGACTGCCTGCATGGCGGGGAGCGTCGGCGTAGGGGCCGAATAAGGCCGGTATCCCATAAAGCACCCCAACGTTGTCCACGAACCTTGCGTCTGTATAAGCGTACGATCCACCTAGGCGCAGCCAGTCTGTTGGAAGAATCTGGAAATCAGTCTCGATACCTCCCACCTCAGCGGAGCCAACCGTGACTGTAGCGGAAGCGCCTACGCCATCGATAATGCCCAAGCCGGTCCTTTGAACATCCTTCATCCATTGGTAATAGGCAGCCACATTGAGGGAAGCCGGCATGGTACCAATCCGGCCATTGAACTTGGTGCCGACCTCGACATCACGCACCGTCTCCGGCAGGAAGTAATTTCCGCCGAATTCTGCGGTAAGCTTGTCACCGACCTGCGGAGCAAACAAGTTGTACCCCCCAACCCGCCAGCTGCCCCGCGTTGTCGCATATATCATGAGATCCGGACTGAGATCGTAGTCGATTGAAACTGTCCAGCTTGGTTTGTCCTCCCACGCTTCTTGGCGGGTGCCTCCCGTATAGAAAAGCGAATCTTCCAAGTGATAGGTGGTGAGCTTGTCCCACGTCCAACGCAAGCCGCCGGTGACATTCAGTCGATCCGTGACTGCAAATGTCGTCTGACCGAAGGCGGCATAGGATACATCCTCGGTGATTCCATGGAATCTGATCGCTATCGGATAGAGAATATCCGGCGGGAATATAAACAGCATGCGAAATGCCGAGTCGATGTCATTTCTCGTGCTTACATAGAAGAGACCGGCTAAATACTTCAAACGTTCATCAAGCGCCTTACCGTTCAGTTGCAGCTCATCAGACAACTGCCGCGATTTGGCCCGATAGTTTTGGGTACTTCCGGGCATGTCGAGACCCGGGTCAATGGTGATGTAAGGAGAGGCATCGTTGTCAAAAAAATCCTCGGCGTCGGACTTGCTGTAACCAACAATATTCTTGATGGTAATGTCAGAAGAAATCTCATATTCGGTAGTATTCTGCACATAGAAATAGTCTGCGTCGTGGTCAAACGGAGCGTTTGAGTCCACAACATACCGGCCTCGAGATCTCAGAAAACCGGGAAGCTCTGCCAATCCCCCCGGGAAAACATAGCCTCCAGGATAGCCAGGATAGTAAGTACCGGGCGCACTGTTGATCAAAGTCTGGAAGGCTGGCACCGACGGGTTGAGATTGCAGGCCTTATCGCCGCCCTGCGTTCCGCAAGGGAGGACGTAATAGGGGAAATTGGGCTGATTTGTGCCTCCTGAGTCTGTCGCCTCCGCGACCGTCGTACTGGTCAACCTGTCCGTTGGCTTCAGAATGAGCGACAACCGGCCGGAGTCATAATCCTTATCGCCATACATTCTCCCGTCGTAAAGATTCTTGATGAATGCTCCGCCGGACGTGTGCGTACCGGCGAGGCGGAGCGCGACCGCCTCGTTGACCGGTATGTTGATTGCACCTTCGGCGACCAAGCGATCGAGGTTCCCGTACGCGACGGAAAGGTAACTTTTGCTGTTCTCATTGGGCACGGCTGTCTGGTAAAGGACAGCTCCGCCGGTCAGGTTACGGCCGAAAAGCGTCCCTTGAGGCCCTTTGAGCACCTGTATTCCATCGAGGTCGTAGAAGGAAAGCGCAGCATTCGCCATGAACGGCACTTCATTGACGTAGGGCTGCACTCCAGGAACCGCTCCAGAGTACTGATCCAACGATTGGCCGCGCATGACATAGCTGATGAAATTTGTGGTACCGGCAGTCCTGATGACCAAACCGGGAATCGCTGCCTGAAGATCAGCGTCAGAACGGATACCCTGTTCGACAATGATATCGGCGCTTATTGCAAAGACCGCTGCAGGAACATCTTGCAGCCTTTCCGCCGTGCGTCTTGCTGTGATGATAATTTCTTCAAGACCGGCGATCTCATCGACCGGCGCCGCAGCCTGATTGCCCGTTTTCCGGCTTGGTGCCGGCGTGGTCCTTGGGCTCTGCGATACACCGCCACCGGACGAGTCCGAGGACCGTTCAATCGGCTGAGACGGAAGGTCGGAGGCGTAGACCTGCGGTGTTGCGCAGGCGGGCGTGGCTGTCAGTCCGACGGCGCCCACCGTTGTAACGAGAACGGAATGGCAGACCAGCCACTGCTTCATTATGCCCATCAGATTCCTCCCCCTATAGTGGGATTCGACTCGTTGCAAAAATAGCGACGCGGATTGTCCTTGAAGATGCTGTCAAGCATCGACTGCGAGATCCCCCTCTCACGCAGGCGCGGCGCGATGTTGCGCGTGAAATGCATCGCGTCGGAGTGGAGATCATCCGGAATCATCTGGCCGCGTTGGCAGAAGGCGCAGTCGTGGGAGACGATTACCTGCTGGGCATAGCCGTCCTGCAACAGACTGCACAGTCCGTCGGTCCGCACCTCGTCGCGCTGGATCATATTGATCCCGAAGCGATCGAAGCCAATGTAGCCGCCACCCTCGACAATGCGGCGGTGGTAGGCCTTGTCCGGCGAACCGCAACTGTGACCGATGATGACGTGGTGGGCAGGGACGCCGAGCGCCTTCAACTTGTCGAGCAACAGGTCGCCACCCACGCCCTCCGTGTGCGCCACGATCGGAGCCCCAGTCGCGTTCGCGGCCGTCGCTGCGGCTTTAATGAGCTTGCTCTCGAATTCCGATTCGGGGTTACGGCCGATGGCCAGCTTGATCACGGCCGGTTTGACTTTCGATGGGCCCACGCCTTCCGTCAGTTCCCTTACGTACATGGACGCCACATATTCCTCCCATCCGGCAGGGTCCCACGCGAGCTTGAAGCGCCAATAAGGTCCAGCAAAGTGCTCGTTGTATATCCCCGTGGCGAACAGGATATTGAACCCTGTGCGGGCCGACACTTCTGCGTAGAGTTCGATGTCACGGCCGAGATCGTTGGGAAGGGGGTCGAGCAGGCTGGAAAAGCCGCCAGCCTTCAGCTCCTCGATCCGATCGACGCAACGCTGGACCAAGTCTTCCGTGGTCCGGACAGGGGCGCTAGTGTCGCTGTCCCACCCTGCCAAAGCCATGACCAGATGCTCGTGCATCAGTGTCGCGCCGAGAGCACTCGCTGAAATCGGGCCGTTAGCGGTCTGAATCTGCATGTTTGTGTTTCAAGAAAGACCTAATAGTTCCACTCATCGTCATGGCGCCGGTTGCATGCCCCCTTCAGACCTGGCAGCACCAGCCGCCGACCTGACCGGAGCAGTCAAATGATGCTTCCCCCACCGTCGACATGAAGGACCTGGCCTGTGACGTAGCCACAGCGCATGAGGTACAGGAATGCCTCCGCCGCCTCGGAGGGCTCGCCAGCGCGCGGCAAAGGTTGGCGTGCGATCATCTGCCGAAAGTGTTCTTCACGACTCTCCGGCGGTAGCGACTCCCAGACCCAGGTTCGGATTGCTCCTAGGCACACACAG
>SCTZ01000076.1 GCA_004297765.1 Chloroflexota bacterium
GCCAGCACTTTCGTGATCGCCGCCGTCAGGGTCGTCTTGCCGTGGTCGATATGCCCGATCGTTCCGATGTTTACGTGGGGCTTGGTCCGCTCGAACTTCTTCTTGGCCATTCAGCTCCTCCTTGGGGATTAGGGGCCCACAACCAGAATCGAACTGGTGACCTCGCCCAGGAGCCTGCGACACGCCCGGTGAGGCCGCACCAAAGCTGCTATGGGTGAAGCTTTCCTGCATTAAAAGGCGCCGGGATTTCGGCGCACCTGAGAATTATACTGCATCCCTGGCACCATTGCAAGCGCAACGAAGACCCGCCAAGAAATGCATCGCCTGCTGTCCAGTCAGGGATGGTGGAGCGGGTTACCGGAGGAATAGAAACACAGTTGGAGCCCACAACCAGATTCGAACTGGTGACCCCGTTCTTACCAAGAACGTGCTCTACCTACTGAGCTATGTGGGCCAGGTGAACACACGAACCGCGCACCGCGCGAGTCGAGCGAATTATACCCCAGGCTCCCGCCGCGCGCAAGAGGGACGCGGTCAAGATCCGGACTCGGAAGGCACGATTATCGCCGTCCGAACACGGCCAGAAAGTACCCCCTCCCCCTCTCCCGCCAACCCTCGTCCAATGTGAAAAGGTGCCGGTAGGACCCCGTGAAGCGTTCGTCCTCGTAGATACGTCGATCGATGGGGAAATCGGTAGGCTTGCCTCCTACGGCGACGAAGTCGGTGGTGCTAGTCAGAACGAAGTACTCCGGGTCTCGCTCCAGCACGTACGCCAGGTCGAACTTCTTGTCGATCAGCCCGCCCGGCGCGTGCGCCACGTGCAAGTCGGTGAGCCCGCTGATATCGATGATCGCCAGATTGGATATATAGCCGATCAGTCCGATATCCATCAGGGCGATGGGCCCTCGGGCGTTGACTGCCATCCATCGTCCCAACGTCTGATGGGCCTGCGCGTAGCCGATCGCGTCGTTCCGAAGCTTCCCCCACATCCCAACCGACGGCCAGAGCATGGCCAGCACCAGCGCTATCACCAATCCCCACCCGATCCACGGTCGGATGTCGCTCAGGTTGGTCTGACGGACCGTTTGGTACACCATGGACGGCCGCGCCCAGGAGAGTCTCCCTGAGGAGAAGGCCGCCCCCTCCACCCGCCGGCGATCAGGATGACCGCGCTCCCGGGAAAGGCGGGCCTCAGCTAACGACCACGCCCGCACTGCAGCCTCCTGCAGCACGAGACAGTACAGCGGCAGAACCGGCACCAACATCCGAAAGAAGGGGATCCAGTCGCCACCTTCGTATACATTGATCCCCACGTACAGAAGAATCAGCCCGGCTGGGTACATCAGCCGGCCCGCTCCTGTGTAGCGTATCAAGATGAGAAGCGCCACCACGAAGAGGAAGGCGAGATAAGTCGGGGAGAGGGTCCCCAGAAAGATAATCACCAGGTAAAGGACGCCTATCACGGACAGGAACCGAGTTACCACGGGCGCCCCGCGGCGCATCAGTACAAGGAGGGCCGGCGGAAAAAGAAAGGCGTAGTAAGTCGAGGAGAATAGTCCCAGATCCAGCAGTCCTTTGACGTACTGCCCAAGGCCGGCGCCGGTCTTCGCATAGTAGGTGTTGGGGAACGGATAGCCGTAGTACGAAAAGCGCCAGAGATAATACGGCAAGAAGATCGCGGCGAAGATACCGAGCCATCTGGCGCACGTGGTCAGCGCGGAAAGTCTGAACCGATGAGACACCAGCAGAAACAGCAGACCGAAGGCGAAGACCACTACTCCCTCCGGCCGCGTCATGGCGCTCAAGGCAAAGCAGATCGCGGATAGATCGCCCGCATGGACTGACAACCGCCCTGCCTTGTCACTATGGTGCTGACTGTATCGTTTCTCAAGTGAGGCTTGCTGCCGAACAAGACCGCCGCGGCTTCCGAAACCGCGGCGGTCTCCGGCGCAGGTACGATTGCACGACCGCCAGGGTACGGCCCTCACTTCCAGACTGACGCTCTGACGGAGATAGAAGTACGCGCCGGCCGTGATCAACAGCGTGAAGAGGGAGGTCTCCAGCCCGGTTATGGCGGCCGTGGCGAAGGCGCCGTTGGCGGCTAGCAGCAGACCAGCCAGTGTCCTCGATCCAGCAGGCGCAGAGGACGGTCTGATCAGCGTCCCCAGCTTACAGAGGAGGTACACGATGCCCAGGCTAGCCGCGATCCCCACCAGCTTGGCAAAGATCACCAGGTCGAATCCCAGCCAATAGCCCCCTGACATGAGCACGGTCCATAGGAAGTTCGTGTAGCCCTCCACCCGTTCGCCCGGATTAAACACTAGCCCCAGGCCGGAGGCCAGGTTGCGGGCGTAGCGAAACGATATGAAGGCGTCGTCTACCGTGTAGACGCCGAAAACCAACTCCTGGGCGAGGAGCAACAGCATGGAAACGACCAGGACAGTGCGCTCGCTCAGCGCGGTGGTCCAGGCCGGCGTTGCCAGGGGTCCAAGCCGGAACCCGGACCGCGCTTGTCCCAGTCCGATCATGGCGTTCCCCCTGGCCGCCGTATACACAGGACATGCACACCACAGCCGACAAACAGCACAGAGGCCGCCAGGAGTGCCACCAGGCTGAGCCCTAGTCCGAGCACGTATGAGGACGGCAGGTAGCGAAACTCGACCAGATGCTCACCCGGTTCCAAGCGAACAGCCCGGAAGGCGTAGTTGGCATGCAGAATCTCGGTGCGCTCCCCATCTACGTACGCCCGCCAGCCCGGGTAGAACGCATCGCTCAAGACCAGATAGCCGGGAGCAACAGCATACGCTTGAATAGTCAGCGCCTGAGCATCCGCCGACACAATCGACGCCGGTGTGGCTGGCAGATCCGATCGAAGAATCGAGGGCCGGTCGCCCTCCAGCACCACGGACCGCCGAGGATCGAACGAGGCAGAGCTGACAACTGCCAGCGCCTCGTCGTGGTTGTCGACGATCTGCGCGCCGTAGGACACGAAGGCGCGCGGCAGCGCGCCCGGGTTCTCGCGCCCCACGAACGCGCCGATCTCGAACGCGGGCAGATCGCTCCCGATCGACAGCATATCGATCAGCACGTAGCGCACAGCCATGACATCCAGCAAGGCCGGACTCAGCGTTCTATCCGCCAGCCGTTGCAGACGGCGAACGTCCGCGAGCTGCAGCGGATCGTAGTTGTAGGCCTCGTGGATCCCAGCCAACGTGGACAAATTGGGCGGCAGCCGATCCGCGATCGCCGCGACCTCCCCACCGTCCGAAGGACCGAAGCTCTTGAAGCCAAAAGCCCGGTGAAACTTGTCGAGGAAGGCATCTTCTGGCGTGTACACACGCCGATCGCCCAGGGACGCGCTGAGAGAGTGGACCGAAGGCAGATCCCCAATTCTATACACGTCAGGCGCGGTCGTCGGGTTAAGCGGCGCGCCAAAGACGAGCAGATCGGCCACGACGAAGACCAGCAGCGCGGCGATCCACAAACCATGAAAGCGGCCCGAGACAGTCGAGACACGCCCAGAGTCTGAGGTTTCGATAGACAGCCCTTCTGGAAGCGCGGGCGTCTCACACGCGATGCACGTTGTGGAAAGGGGACGGCCCCGGAGAGCATCCAGCAACCCAGAGACACGCCGGACCACAAGTGGCAAAGCCACCAGCATTCCGGACACCGCCAGCATAGCGCCGAGCTTCATCAGAGCGCCGATGAAGGTGATCCGCATGCCCAACATCGGACCCGCGATCGGCATGCTGGCGTAGCCCGCCACCATCATCCCGATCCCGGCCAGCGCCAACAGGCGACCAAACACGGCCGCGCGCTCGCATCCGTCCCGCACCAGCAGATCCAACCCCACTCCCGCCAGGCCGGCCACGGCGAAGGTATACAGGAACAGCAGGCGTGCAGGAGCCTGGAAGGAGCCGAAGCCTGGCACGTGTTCGTAGAAGAAGATGAAGAACGGAAGGTACTTTCCGGTGGAAAGAAGCAACGTCCCGACAGCCATGAGACCGAAGAACGACACCAGACTACCCACGAGATGGCGAGAACGTCTGCCGCGTAGTCGCCAGACCGCCAGGCTGGCGAGAAGCATCGGGAGCACGCCGACGTAGGCGACCGCCTCCCAATAGTTGCCCGGCCCCCAGTAGTCGCCAGTGGCGGGATTACCGAAGGCGTCCGGAGCCAGAATCCCCAGGATCTGCGTTGGCCAGAGCGAATAGGTCAGGGCGAAGTCACGCTCGGCTCCCTGGGCACGGACGGAGAGCCCCGTCAGCTCCGCGGCCGGCACCAATTGAACGGCCGCTATGCCAAACGATAGCCCGCCGGCTAGGGCAACAGAGATGATGAAGATACCAGCCCTGCGTAGCCCTTCCGACCGGCACAGGCCTGCCGTCCAGGTAAGCACCTCGACTCCGTGCCCTTGATCCGCACTATGCCCTCGATCTATCTTCCTGAGCTTTTCTTCTGTCATCCTGAGCCGCAGCGAAGGATCTCCTCGTTGGACGGACCAAGAGCGCCTGAGCCACATGACTATGCCTCGTGCGACCACAAACGGGGAGATTCTTCGCTGCGGCTCAGAATGACAGACGGGAGGCTGCGACTCAGAATGACAAGAGTCCACTGAAATAGGACCCATTGCCAACTGCCCCGCCCGGAGCACTGCGTACGCGGCCATGCAGAGCAGCGAGTAGAAGGCCAATTGAGCGTGCCCAGCCAGTAGGAGCATAGCACCTCCGGCGGTCAGTAGGAGCGCTCCGCCTAGCATCCTGCGCCGGGAGCGCGTCCGCATGCCCCGGTGCATTGCTTCCACCGCCAGCAGCAGGAGGGGCAACCACGGGACAGCACTAGTCATGCTTAGGAACTCAGCCCGAGCGATGATGTAGCCACTAAACATATAGGAGAGGGCCGACAGCAGGGCCGCCCACCATGGCAGACCGATGGCTCTGATGAACACGAAGGTGAAGAGTCCGGCCAGCATCACGTGAACGATCACGCTTAGCCCAAGCCCGATCTCCGGCGGAACGGCGAAGAACAGGAGCAGATTTATAGGATAGAAGGCCGCGCTCTGAAGATTGGCTGCCAGCGGCGCGCCCGTCCCCAGATACGGGTTCCAGAGCGGAAGCTGGCCTTCGCGGTACAGGGCAGCGGCGTAGCTTCGCCACGGGTAGAACTGGAGAAGCGGCGTTCCCCAGTAGAGCACGCGGCCGCCCACGACGAGCGGCCAGAACAGCACCAACGGCAGCATCACCAGCAGGGTAGGCGGCACCCAGGCGTGGCTCGAGAGAAACCATAGGAGAGAGCGAGCTTTCCCACTGGGAACAAAGGACACCGGTCTCGCCTTTGTGACCAAACACTTCATGTCACGACCCGCCCACGCTTCACGTCGGGCTCGGTCATGGCCCGCAGTTGGCGTCTGAGGCCCACGCCCGCCATCCCCAGCAGAAGAACCAGGAGCGCGACTCCCACCACGGCCACGGGCATGGGTGCGCCGAAGATGGGAAGCAGGATGAACCAGAAGTCGGGGATATTCAGTCCAACCACCATCGTATCGTCCAGAAGGGCCACGCCACGTCCATCCTCGTCCAATCCATCTTGCGTGTGTTTGAGCGCTCTCTCAGCTACGTCCAGCCGCATTTGCTCCAATCCCCCCGGACGCATCACGTTGGCCATAACCTCGATGAACGCCACGGGCTGCCAGAGCAGCGGGGATCCCGCGGGCTCGTAGACAAGTCGAGCGTACGCAGCTTCGGGATGCTGCTGGCTGGTCGCCCAGAGATAGCGCGTGTAGTCGGCGCCCACCGCCGTCACCTGTATCACCAGTCCGATCGCCAGCAACAGCGGCACGGTCCGGCGCGCTGCTGCCACCAGCAACATCGGCATTCGCCCCCGGACTCCGCTCTCACGATTGGATAGGTCGAGCGTCCGCCAGGCAGTACAAAAGAGCTCGCCCAGCGGCAAGATCAAGAAGGGCACGATCGGCAGGAGCAAGCGAGGCCCCCAGCTCCAGCCGCCCTCCCAGAAGCGATAGGGGCTATGGAACCCGATCCAGACTAAGGCCAGGGCCAGGATGTATAGCCCCACACGTCGTCGGCGCGCCAGCATGAACGCCAGACCGACGAGGGAGGTGAGCAGCAACGGGTTGTACCAGAAGACGCCCTTGCCGGAGCTTAGAAGCAGTCCGTACAGGCCCACCTGAGGCGGCACGTTCCAGGCGATGGATTGATAGCCGGTGCTCAGCGGATCGCCGAAGCGGACCAGATTATACGCTGCGACCAGCGCCAGTCCCACCCCCACGGGGCCGCCCCAGAGCAGTAGACGCCAGAGCAGCCAGGACAGTCCGACCCCGCCGCGACGACGCAACGCCACGAGACGCCAGAGCAAATAGAGCACTGCCACGGGCAGCGCGATTCCGGACGAGATGCGCACCAGTAGGACAAACCCATGTGCGGCCCCGCTCAAGACCAGCCAGCGCCCCCGGTTCGCCTCCCGCGCGTCCAGGGACCTCTGCAGAGCAAAGAAACCCAATAGCAGCAGAGCACCCGTGAGTGGCTCGCCTGCGAACGACTTAGCGTACGGCCAGGCCATGCTGGCCAGTCCATAGCCGACCGCCAACAGCAAAGACGGACGGACGGCATAGCCCAGTAGGCGCCCGCAGCGATAGAGCAACAGAACGGTCAAAGCCGTGACGATTGCGTTCAGCAGCGACGCCAGCAGACGTGTGAAGACGGCCGACTCGACCCCTACCAGCGGCTGCAGCACCTTGCCCGCCGCGTACAGTGGAATGGCAACCAGGGACTGACCCAGCCCGTACATCGAGTAGGAACGTCCATCCGCTCCGCGTCGCGCGGTCTCCGTAGCAAAGGAAAGGCTATCGCCGTCCGTCCCCCGCGGGCCGACGGCCGCGATGAAGACCGACGCCTCTGGCACGGTGAACGTGCGATGCTCCACCAGACTCCGCGTAACCTGGAAGACGGACTCGGCATCGCGATTGACCAGGCGGCCGTTGACAGTCAGCAAGTATAGCAAGCAGAAGAAGACCGTCAAGAGTATTTGCAGACGCTGTTCTCCGCACGTCGCTTGGTCGGATGGCCGAGCTAGAGTTCCCGGATGGACCGACGCGCATCTCTCGGTCAGCACGCCCACGGCATCACCCGGTATATGCGGACAGTGGCATTAGAGAAAGCCAGCCCTAGATACGCCTCGCCCTCCGGATCGAAGGGGCCCATACGTCGCTCCTGCTCGCCGTAGTAGAGGTAACGCACGCCCGCGCCGCGGAGAGCGCCCTCCCGTGCCTCTGGTCCCAACTGGCCGCCAAACAGAGCTTGGAGAACGGCACGCTTCGATTCAGCCTGAACGGTCTCGAACGGGTGCCCGTAGTAGACCCGATTGCCCGCCCAGGACGGTATGACGTTACCGGTCTCGGGCGAGGCCAGAACCACGTCGCTCGGAGACGTGTTTCGGGACAGCCACCGCAGAGCTTGCATCTCGTCCACCGACAGATAGAAGCCTCCGGGCGCCTGCTGCACGCCCAGCACAGAGACGCCCACCAGAAAGATGTTCGTGGGAACTGTCAAGAGAACGAGCGCGATTCCAAGGGCCATCCTGCCTCGCGCAGAGCGAACCCAGGATGGCCTACAGCGTAGCTCAGACGAGACGCGGTCACCGTTGTAGGAGTCCGCTCCCTGGGAGCGCGGGCGTCTCGCCCGCGCGAGCACTCGCGCGGGCGAGACGCCCGTGCTCCCAGGATGAACGCCTGGGCCGAGCCATCCGGAGAGAAACACCCTCAGGCCAAGAGCAGCAAAGATAGCCACCGGCATCTGAAGCCCCTCCGCGAACCTGCGCTGCAGCGCGAATGGCATATAGAGCAGCACAACGTTCATCACGAGCCAGGAGATAGCGAGCTCTCTACCCCCGGCGCGTAGCTCCCATCCGTCAGAACGTGGATGGGATAGGGCATTGTGCCCATGGTCGTCGCCCTCCGTCGCCAGGCCTTCATCCGTCATTCCTCTGAAGACAGTGGCTCCAGCAGGCGAACTACCGTCATCCCCGCGAAAGCGGGAATCCAGGGGTGGGGCCTGGCGCGTACAGTCCCTTCCATGATCGACGGTGCCCCAGAGGGCATGGCCAATTCCCGCGAAAGCGCGAATCCAGAGCGCCGTGGATTCCCGCTTTCGCGTGAATGACGGGACTGGCGAAGCCTTTTCACACACCGTATTTGAGGCACGGTCCGCAATAGACTCGGCTCCTGGGAGCGGGGGCGTCTCGCCCGGGCGAGCGCTCGCGCGGGCGAGACGCCCCCGCTCCCAGGATAAACGTCCACTCGCCACAGCAAACACGCCCAGGAACGCCAGCGGGGACAGCAGCCCGTAACCCAGCACATAGCTGAGCGGGCCGGGCGACGGGGTCTGGTTCTGTGCGGTCCACTGCGCCAGCAGCGGATTCACATACAGACCCTGATAGATCAGCGCCACGCCCGGCAGTGAGACAAGGAAGATCAACGCCACGAGAGCCGTTTCCCGGTAGGGCACGCGCCGCATTGACCAGTACAGTAGAACTAGCCAGCCAAGGCCGACCGCGTATACCGTCAGCACCAGGAAGGGCTGCACCAGCGTGAGCAGGAAAGACAGCAGTGCCGCTCCAACTCCCCAGGCCGGCTGATCGGATCGAGAAGCACGTAGCAAGAGCAGAAAGACGCCGATCAGCAGGGCGGTGGCCAGCGGGAAGTGCGGATTCGCGAAGATCGAATGGAAGCTAGTGGATTCCGGAATCAGCAGATCGGAGCTGTAGAAGCCCAGCGGCGCCGCCAGCCAACCGAAGCCCGAGCCCAGAGCGAAAAACGACCAGGTCAGAAGACGTAGTCTGATTCCATTGAGTAGAGAGGAGATGAACAGGTAGCCTACCAGCAGCAGGATGACACCAGCTATCAGGCGCGCGGCGTGATAGACCAGTACCAACGGCAGCCCGAAAAGTGCCGCCAGGTGCCCCAGCGCCAGGTAGAACAAGTACACCGGGGCCCCCTCGTGCGGCTCTGCCGTGTAAGGCAGATGGAACAGCCAGTCGCCCCTGGCTCCCTCCTGCATCTTGGCCAGGTAAGAATTGCCGTCCAGCGGGTTGGAGAGCAGTCCTAAATACTGAGTACCAGGCGGCGTAGCAAAGTAAGCGAGCACATATGGCAGCGCGGAAAGGACAACCACGAGCAGAGCGCAGCCCAGCACGAGATAGGGCTCCCCACGGTCCACGACGCGGACCGCCACTCTCTTCGCCCGCGCATTGCGCCCAGCGATGGCCGGACAACTCTTCTCCATAGTCTCATATTATGCGCCGCCCTCGCGGATAGACAATAGTACTTTGCGACCAGGCGAGCAATGAGACTATTGGCTCGTGATCCCAATATCCTGTTCCAACCCATCTTCCTGATTGCCTGCGCTCTGAGGCGATGTGCTGTTGCACAGTGAGAGTTGATCGTAGACGAAGCCTATACTATGCAGCCACGTCTATGGTAATCGCCTGAGGACGCTCTATCTCCTCTGGCACTGACTCGCCAATCTCTTTCAAAGTAGCGATATGCCCGGCAATAGCCTCTTTGGCGTTCGAGATGGCCTCCTCAATGGTATCCCCTTGCGACGTGCAGCCAGGCAAAGCCGGCACGGTGACAGCGTACGCTTTCGCCTCAGGGTCATACTCCAAAATGATAGTGTACTTGCTCATCTTTGGTTCTCCTACAAGAGGTCTCGCAGATCATCGCCCGTAAGCTGAGCCTGGCCGAGGATGGTCTTGAGAGTACCCACTGGGACTAGACGTCCGGCATGGACGGCCACCGTGACGATACGACCCGGCCGGTCAGGATGCGTCAGGTGGACGTGAGAGCCAGTTTGCCTCACAGGCTCCCATCCGGCCCGCTTCAGCGCCCTGAGCAACTCGGGGCTGGTGACACGCGGCAATCTGGGACTCATGCGTCAGTGACCTTTCTCCACTCCGCGATGAGCTTCTTTCGACACGCTAGCAGCAACATGTTAACAGTTCTCAAGAAGGAGGCTAGCACAAGTACGCTGCAATAGCAACTGGTTCGTAAATACCAGATCACTGCACTATTGCGCCCGTCTGCCCCCACGCGTATAATACACTCATCGCGCCTCAGCACGTATCGCGGGGCTCGACCATGAGCGGGCGAGCCTATTCCAGTCCTTCTGAAAGACCTTCTGGCATCCTGACGAATCCGGTGCTTACACGGGGGAGACGCGGGTCGCGTCGCCACCCAGGTCAAGGGGGGATCGCATGGAGCTGGTCGAAGCTCTGCGGGCTCATCTGAGGAAGGTAATCACATTCACTGGCGCCGGCGGTAAGACCACGCTTATGTATCGTCTGGCGCGTGAGCTATCCTCTAGCGGTCGCACAGTCGTCGTGACGACCACCACCAAGATCTGGCCCCCCGGAGATGACCAGACGGATCGCCTCTTGATAGCGCGAACCCCAGAGAAGATATACGCGGCTCTGTACGCTTCGCTGGGCACTGAATGCGTAGTAACCCTAGCGACGGCGCTGACCGAAGATGGCAAGCTCAAGGGAATCTCGCCCGAGTGCGTAGCCAAGCTCCGCGCACTCGACGGCGTGGACCATGTGCTGGTCGAGGGCGATGGCTCGGCCCAGAAACCCCTAACAGCGCCGCTCGCCCACGAGCCGGTCATCCCTGACTGCACGGATCTGGTGGTGTCAGTAGTTGGGGTGGACGCCCTCGGGCGCAGTCTGGGCGCTGCAAATGTCCACCGCCCGGAGGTCATCGCCGAGCTGACGGGTCTGGCGTCCGGCGACGCCATCACACCAGAGGCAATCGCGGCCGTGATGATTGGCGAGCGCGGCAACGTGAAGGGCAAACCGCCGGGATGCAAAGTCATCCCAGTGATCAATAAGGCGGATAACGCCAAAGCTATCGAGCATGCACGCAAGATAGCGCGCTGTCTGGTCGATGGCGGAGCGTATCGCATAGTGATCGCTGCCGGTGCGCAATCGGACCCAGTCCGCGAGGTCATCTCCGGCTCCCGTCTGACCGTGATCGAGCCCTGGTCCGAAAAAAGGCTGAGAGGCTGATAAGACTGCACCCATGATCTCCGGAGTTCTGCTGGCCGCGGGCCAGTCCAGGCGCATGGGCTCGTCCAAACAGGCGCTGATCGTCGGCGGGAAGAGCTTCCTGCGGCTGGCCGCGGAGTGCGCCCTGGCCTCGCGGCTCGACGAAGTCATCGTCGTGTTGGGCCACAACGCAGCCGGCCTACGGTCAGGGTTGGACAATCTGCCGGTGCGAATAGTGGTCAACGAGCGCTACGATAGCGGGCAGAGCACCTCACTGCACGCCGGACTCGCGGCCGTCGACCCAACTGCAGAGGCGGTGGTCGTGCTTCTGGTCGATCAACCCCTGATGGATCCAGGCGTGATCGACACTCTCCTCGACTACTTTCACGCGCATGGCAACCCCGTGGTCGTCCCCGTCTGGCACGGGCGACGCGGCAACCCGGTACTCTTCGCACGCGAGCTCTTCCCCGAGTTGCTGGCGACGGAGGGGGACAAGGGTGGCCGTGACGTGCTGCGGGCGCACGCGAACAAGGTAGGACATGTGCCCGTGGACACGCCAGCCGTGGTGCTGGACGTGGACACTCCCGAAGACTACGAGCAACTCTTGAGATCCGAGACATCCGAGCCTAGCTAGCAGCGACGTGCCGGACGTGGGGTGCTGTCAACGGATTCCTGGGAGCAGATTGCACGGATGGCCGCGGTCCTGCCTCAGGATGCTTCGCGTCTCACTCAGTCAGGCACGCTTAGCCACTGGCGGCGCGCGCGGTTTTCCCTGAGCTTCGGCTGGAGGCGCCTGTCCGTTCAATCCGCTCCCGAATCAGTTTACAGCAGCGTCCCCGGCCGGATGCCCAGCGCGCAGCCGTGACGCACACCGAATGGCCGAAAGATTGTTACCGGTTGCAGCCCAACGATCGATTATGCTAGAATACTGCGTGGCAACTACGGAGAGGTGTCCGAGTGGTTGATGGTGCCGCTCTCGAAAAGCGGTGGGCGATGAGCCCCGTGAGTTCGAATCTCACCCTCTCCGCCAAGCAAATCCATATTCCGCATTCTGGAGAGGTCGCCTAGTGGCCTAGGGCGCTCGCCTGGAAAGCGAGTAGACGATGAGTCTCGTGGGTTCAAATCCCACCCTCTCCGCCATACCTGTGATGCGAGAATCCCGCTGCTCCCAACGGCGGGACTCGCCGTCTCTCGGCAGTCTCCGATTCTGGTCCCGAATCAGCCGCAATCGGGGCACATTGTTCTTGGAGAAGCGCCCGTGAGATCGACGTCCCTCACCCGCGTCACTGCCACACTGGCCGCCGCTGCCACGCTTTCCCTCGTCTATCTGCGCCTCATCCGACCCTGGCAACTGAGATGGGGCGCCACCGATTCGGAGGTGGCACGGGCCAGGCCCGGCGACGACGTAGTCAGGCGCCCGACCTTCAACGCGACGCGGGCCGTGACGGTCGCCGCGCGCCCGGACGAGATCTGGCCCTGGCTGCTGCAGTTGGGATGTAAGCGAGCCGGCTGGTACAGCTACGATTGGATCGATAACCTTGGCAGACCCAGCGCGGAGCGCATCATTTCGGAGCTCCAGCGCGTGGAGGTGGGCGATCTGATACCCATCAGCCCCGACGGGAAACAGGGTCTGTGGGTGAAAGGCTTCGAGCCAAATCGGTGGCTGTTGTGGTGGGACAACAAGGGCGACGTCACCTGGCTCTGGCAGCTCGATCCCGTGGACGATAGCCACACGCGCTTGATCACGCGCGTGCGCATGCGCTACGTCTGGACCTCACCGGTCATCCTCTTCAACCTGCTGCTGGACGTCGGCGACATCGTCATGATGCGCAAGTGCATGCTTGGCATCAAGCGGCGTGCAGAGTCTCTGGCCTGCAGTGGGGAGCGATGCCAAAGAGAAACTATGGTACCGAAAATTAGACGATAATCGCGCGTTACGACCGCACCTCCACAGGCAACCGTGCGAGAACGGTATCGTAGACCTCGCGGGCCAGGGAAAGCGCCGCCTCCGCCTCCTCCCGTGGCGGTTCCTCGGGCTCGCCGGGGTAGCGATACTTCCAGGCATACGTGGTGAGCATGGCGGCCCGGCGAAGAAGAGGCTCGAGCGAGGCGTCGATGGTCGTGCAGAGAAGACCGATTTCCGTGAGGTTGTGGGTCTTGCGAAACGGCTGACTAAACCAGGTAAGAAAGCCCTTCATGGCTTTCTCTGCCGCTTGCTGAGCATGGAAACGACGTCTGTGGTGAGTGGCGGCCCGGCGCCGAGATCGATTTCGCCGGCTCGGAGATCATTCGCAGCCCTGATAAACCAACCCCTCGTCTCCGCCACCAGTTCTGCGTCATGCGGCATAGAGCAGCTTTCCTTCGCGCACTACTGTGGCCGGCAGCGAGCAGACGACGCTAGCTCGTCGTTCGAACCGCGCTCTCTCCCAGACAATGACATCCGCAGCCCTGTCGGTTCCCCATAGAACCTCGTAGGCCAGCGTGGATTGCCGCCGCTCTGGCGGCGCGTCGTCTGGCACAACGACTAGCAGGTCATAGTCGCTGTCTGGTCCGGCCTCACCGCGAGCCATCGAGCCGAAGAGGTAGATGCGTTCTGGCTGGTAGGCTTCAACCAGTCGCCGGACGATCTCGGCCAACCGTGGATCCTGCGAAATAAGGTGATCGGTCATGCTCTTAACTCCGTGTCGATCCTACAGCACCGCTCCCACAGCCAGGAACACAGTGACACCTGGACGAGTTCTCTATAGGCCAGGTTGCGCCCACCGAACTGCTCGCCCGGAAAACAGCGTTACCGACCCACCGAGTGAGTGTTCCTGCTGGTGGGCCTATCGACAGAGCACGGCGCGCGCGCTCTCCACGTCTTGGCGAATCTGGGCCACCAGCGCATCGATGGAGGAGAACTTGAGCTCGTCCCGCAAGCGCTCGACGAACTCCAGGCGCATGGTCTGGCCATAGATGTCGCCCGTGAAATCCAGGATGTACGTTTCGACAGTGCGCCCGCCAGCGGAAAAGGTCGGACGGATGCCAATGCTGGTGACCGATGGGTAGGCCGCTTCACCCAGGCGCGACACGGTCACGTAGATGCCGTCGCGCGGCAGAGCTAGCTCCGGAGCAACCTCCAGATTGGCGGTGGGGAAACCCAGCGTGCGCCCGCGCTGATCCCCGACGATCACCTTGCCAGTCAAGCTGAGCCGTCGGCCAAGCAAAACCTCGGCCTCCACCACGTTGCCCTCGGCGATAGCCCGTCGCACACCAGTGCTGCTGACGGTCAAGGTGTCCCAGGTGATCGGACCGATGATCCGAAGCTCGAAGCCACGCTGCCGGCTCAGCTCCCGCAAGGTGTCCACGTTGCCCTCGCGTCCACGGCCCAGCGCAAAATCCGGTCCCACGATCAACTCTTGCATGCGCAGATACTGTTGGAGCATTTCCACGAACTCCGCGGCCGATACCGACGCCAGTTGCCGGCTAAAGGTCAGCTTGGCGATCACATCGATGCCGGTGTCGGACAGAAGCTCCATGCGTTCCTGGATAGAAGAGACATAGTAGAGAGGCAATTCGGGGTGCAGCACGGAGCGAGGATGGGGGTGGAAGGTGACCACACCGCTCAGGCGATTCGTCTCTCTGGCTTTCTCCACCACCTGGCGCAGCAAGTACTGGTGCCCCCGGTGAACGCCGTCGAAAACGCCGATCGTGAGAACGGTGTCCCGACTGGGCTTCAACTGCCCGAGTTCCCATCGCGCCTGCTCCATCTCGTGGCTCTCCCCTCCGGTCTCTGCCGTTTGCTCCTGAGATTGTAGCACGTTGGTCGGTCGGGACTCAATCCGCAATCGGCTCGTAGGGGCGCAATTCATTGCGCCCTGAGGGCAGGGGGCAAGCCTCTCCCCTAGAAATTCCTCAATCTCCACCATCGCGCCCGAGCGCAGGCGCGCTGACGGAAGCGAGGCGGGTTCATGAGGGATAGGCCGCTGGGCGCAATGAATTGCGCCCCTACGAGTCACCTCGTCAACCTGCATCGGTAGTTGCGGAGCTTGCCGCAAAAACCTTCTCCGCCCTCCACGTCCCAGTCTCCATATCAGGCCGCACCACGGCTAGGAACTCGCCATCCGTGGAGTAGGCGCGACAGGCGCGGGCATCGGGGGGAACAGCCAGCATGGGGACAGCACGACCGTTACGAAGAGCCGCGGCGCGCTCTTCTCCCAGGATAATGGCGTTCCAGTGCAGAAGAGGCTCATCCAGCGGGTAGACCAGCTCGGTCCAGTAGCCCTGCGCGAAGGCGTCGGCCAGCAACTCGAGGGTCAGGGCGTCCTGGATCTCGAAGGGTCCGCTGCGCGTGCGGACCAGATGGCCCAGATGGGCGCCGCCACCGAGGACCTGACCGAGATCGTGGGCAAGGGAACGGATGTAAGTGCCCTTACTGCATTCGACGTCTATCACCAACACGGGAGGATCGTAGGTCAGGAGATCGATGCGAAAGATCTCCACCCGCCGAGGGGCGCGCTCCACTTCGTGTCCGGCGCGCGCCAACTGGTAGAGCCGCTTGCCTTCTTTCTTCACCGCGCTGTACATGGGGGGGATCTGCTCGATAGGTCCCCTGAAGCGGTCCAGGGCTCGCCGAATCTCCTCAACGGGATAGTCGGAGCGTCCCGTCTGGCTGGTCACCTGGCCTTCGGCGTCGTAAGTATCTGTGGTCGTCCCGAGCACCACCTGGGCACAGTAGCGCTTGGTGGCATCGGAGAGATACTCGACGATGCGAGTGGCCTGTCCGACACAGATAGGGAGGACGCCCTCGGCCAATGGATCAAGCGTTCCCGCGTGCCCTACGCGCCGCTCTCCGCTGATCCTTCGCACACGGGCCACCACGTCGAAGGAGGTCAGCCCGGCCGGCTTGCAGATGTTGAAGATGCCGAACACGGTGGCCGCTGGATCATACCCCCGTTCTGGCCGCGCGCTCTGTCGCCGCTCCAACGGTCTCTCCGGCCTTCTCGAGGGCTTCTTTCGCCGCGGACAAGAAACGATCCTTCGATGCGGCGGGCGATGGGCCGACCAGCGTGCAGCCCGCGGCCCGCGCGTGGCCGCCGCCTCCGAAAGGCATGCAGAGATCGGCCGCGTTGACGCGCCCCTTGGTGCGAACGCTGACCTTAACCGTGCCATCGTCGCTAACCTTGAAGAGCACAGTGACCTCGGCTTCCCGCACAGTGCTCAGCAAATTGGCGATGCCGTCCACATCCTCCGGTCGTGCCCCGGTGGCCAGGCGCATGGACGGCGTGACCTCGGCCCAGACCAAGGGACCCATCGACCGCAGGTCGGCGAAGACCAATCCCATCAGACGAAACCAGGCTAGCGGCTTGGATTCGAGGATCTCGGCGACCACAGTCTTGAGGGGGGCGCCTCGCTGCATCAGATCGGCCGCAACGCGCAGAGTATGGGGCGTAGTATTGGCGGTTCGGAAGGCCTGCGTGTCGCTGACCAGTCCGGCCAGCAGGCACGTGGCAATCTCGGCAGTTATGTCGGCGCCCAACCGTCCGATCACGGTGTAGAGAAGCTCACAACTGGCCCCGGCCTCGGGATCGACCAAGTTCACGGTACCGAACAGGGTGTTCGTCAGGTGATGGTCAACGTTCACCAGTGGGATGGTCTTGTCTTGCTCGGGGTCATAGGCTGGAGCCAGCAACCCCGGCTCCCCCGCGTCCAGAGAAAAGATCAGATCGGGTGGGGGCAAGTGCGAGCGCGATTGCACGATGCGATCGCAGCCGGGAAGAAACCAACAGTTGCCGGGGATGGGGTCCACCACCAGCACATCAGCCGTCTTGCCGAGCTCGACCAGGGCCAAGCGCAACGCCAGACAGGCGCTGATGCCATCGGCGTCGGGCGAGAGGTGTGTGACGATACGAACAGTCCGGGCGCGAGCGAGAAGCCCTCTAAGCCTCCGGAGTTCCTTCCCCAGGTTCTTCATCGGTCGTTCCTTGGTCGCCCCCAGCGTTGACCTGCTTGAGGAGACGCATGATGCGGTCGGCTCTTTCCATGGTGTCATCTCGACGGAAGTTGAGCTCAGGGATGCGCCGCAATCCGAGCCGCTCTCCAAGCTCGTGTCTCAGGAACCCACCGGCCGATTCGAGGGCCTTGAAGACGTCGTGCTTCTCTTCTTCGCTGCCCAGCACACTGATGAAGACCTTCGCGTAGCGGAGGTCGGGCGAAACCTCGACCTCCGTCACAGTCACGAAGTTTTGCAGACGAGGATCTTTGACAGAACGACGAAGCAGCTCGCTAAGCTCTTCGCGGATAAGGTCGTTGATGCGCTCAGTTCTGCGTGTCATCTATCATGCGACTCGCTCGGTGGTTCATCCGGAAGGCTCGCCAGACGAGCACGCCCCCCCACCCGTGGCGGACAGAGCCGTCCGCCACTACGCATGCGACAGGCAAACGTAGTGGCGGACGGCTCTCACCAGAGGCGAGTCGCCTTCGGAGACTGTCCGCCACAGGGCCGGGATGGGCACGGCGTTCCGCCACCGCGGAAGCCTACCCGAAGACCACTTAGCTAGTCGCTTTCTCCTTCCCGTAGAACTCCAGCTTATCGCCGACCTGGAAGTCGTGGTACCCTTCCAGAGTCACGCCGCACTCGAATCCAGCGGCGACCTCGCGAACATCCTCTTTGAACCGCTTAAGGGCCGCCACCTTGGCATCGCCGACCACCTTGCCGTCGCGCGACACCCGCACGCTAGAGTTGCGCGTGAACTTGCCGTCCAAAATGTAGCATCCGGCGACCTGCTCGTGTCGACCGATCTTGAAGACCTGCCGCACCTCGCCGTGTCCACGGATCACCTCAGTAAACTTCGGCTCCAGCATGCCGGTGAGGGCTTTCTCTACGTCGCCGACCAGCTCGTAGATCACGCTGTACAGCCGAATGTCGATACCCTCGGCATCGGCCAGGTTGCGCGCACCGGGCTCGGCGCGCGTATTAAAGCCAACCACGATGGCCTTGGAGGCCACCGCCAGGTTGACGTCGGATTCCGTGATGTTGCCCGTTCCGGCGTGGATAACGTTGACCTTGACATTCTCGGCCTGGAGCCGCTCCAACGACGAACGAATCGGCTCGATCGAGCCCTGCACGTCGGTCTTGAGCACGACGTCCAGCTCCTTGACATCCCCGGCCCGAATGCGGGTCATGATATCGTCCAGGCTCACCGACTTCTGCACCACCGATGCTTCGCGCTGCCTGGCCTTCTCCGCCTCGGCAATGCGCGTGCGCGCGGTCTTCTCGTCGGTCACAACCTCGATTGTCTCGCCCGCCGGGGCCACCGTCGATAGCCCCAGGATCTCCGCGGGCGTCGCGGGACCGGCCTTTTTGATGCGCTTGCCCTTGTCGTTGAACATGGCCTTTACCTTGCCGTAGGTGCCCCCCACGACAATGTAGTCGCCCAGGTTGAGCGTACCCGTCTGCACAAGGACGGTGGCCAGCGGCCCCTTCTGCTTGTCCATCTTGGACTCGATCACGACGCCGACGGCCGGACGGTCGGGATTGGCCCTGAGGTCCTCCATCTCGGCGACCAGCAGGATGCTTTCTAGAAGGCTATCGAGTCCTTCCTTCCTCTTCGCGGAGACCGCGTTGGCGAGCACCTCACCGCCCCATTCCTCGATCAGGACACCATAGTCGGCCAACTCTTGCTTGACCCGGTCGGGGTTGGCATTCGGCTTGTCGATCTTGTTGATCGCGACGACGATCGGGACGCCCGCCGCGCGCGCGTGGTCAATAGCCTCTTTGGTCTGCGGCATTACGCCATCATCGGCTGCCACGACAAGGACGGCCACGTCGGTCGCCTGCGCGCCACGTGCACGCATCGCGGTGAAGGCCTCGTGTCCGGGTGTGTCGAGGAAGGTGATCCGCTGTCCGTGAATCTCCACCTGATAGGCGCCGATATGCTGGGTGATGCCGCCCGCTTCGGTCGCCGTGACGTTGGCCTGACGAACGGCGTCCAGCAGACTCGTCTTGCCGTGGTCGACGTGTCCCATGATCGTGACGACCGGTGGACGAGATATCAGATTGCTCTCATCGTCTTCGACGGGCTTAGTCCCGCGCGGGGTTTCCTCCGTGCCGGGCTCCTGGACAGCCACCTCCGCGACCGGGCTCGCTTCGAAGCCCAACTCGCCGGCCACGATAGCCGCCGTCTCATAATCCACGCTCTGGTTGATGCTGGCCATGATCCCGTTCTTCATCAACTCCTTGATGACTTCGACGGGACTAACGGTCATCATCTCAGACAACTCTTTGACGGTGACGATCCGTGGAAGCTCGATACTGCCTCGGCTGGTCCGAGTGTCGGGGGCAACCCTAACCCGTTCGTAGGAGCCCGTGCGGTTCCCGCTCCGCGCCCCTCGCGGACGAGACCCCCCTCCGGTTCTCCTGGGTGGGCGTGTTCTTACAGCCATACTCTCTCCCTCCATTCTGCCAGCAGAGGAACAACCAAGAAGTATCCGTCAGCTTCCCAGATGAGACGTGGTCATGGTTGTGAAACGATGCCTCCTGGGAGCGCGGGCGTCTCGCCCGCGCGGGTCTCGCGCGGGCGAG
>SCTZ01000077.1 GCA_004297765.1 Chloroflexota bacterium
AAGATTCACCAGGCCATGGTGGAGGCCGGCGTGCGCGACGACGTCATCTTCATCACCGGCGGCTGGGGCATGACGCCCGAATGGTGCGACGGCGTGGGCGCCGATACCTTTGGCGAGACCGCCTTCGACGCCCTCGAGAAGGTCAAAGCGCTTCTGCGCGGTGACGTTCCCAGGTGGCGAGACAGAGTCAAGAAGTAATGCTCTCTGCCGTCAGCTGGCCAATATTGATTAATTCTGATGTTGAGGAGAGACGGAAATGGCTGACAAGGCAAAGTTAGAGAAGCGGCTAGATATCATGGTAGAGAGGCTGGCAGATGTCGGACCGGATATCGCAGAAGACTGGGGCGGGACGATCCTCTTCAAGGCGACCGACCTGAACACCGGTTGGATGATGAAGTTTGCCATGGATGGCACCATCGAAAGCCTGGAGGAGAGGATGGATGAAGAGGCCGCTACCAGCATTATGGAAGCGGACAGCGACACGCTCTTAGGTATTTTCAACGGCGACATCAATCCTATGGAGGCCAGGGCTAAAGGGTCGATGCGCGCTGAAAAAGCTCTGGACCCCCTCGCCCTGATTATGCCGGCCTGTATCGGCCCGGTTGATCTGTAACAGCAGCCATCGGACTAAGTTGAGGAGAACGTGCAATGAAGAACATGTATGGCAAGGAGCTCCACTTCCCTGAGGATGTCTATTATTCGGAAGAGTTGCTCTGGGTCAAAGACCAGGGCGATAACAGGGTTCGCGTAGGCATTAGCGACCTCGGCGTGAAATCCGTCAAGGACCTCGTCTTTGTCCAGATATCGCCTCGCCGCGGTGCCCAGGTCACCAAGGGCGAATCATTGGGGCACGTAGAAACGACCAAAGGGATATGGGAGATAATCGCCCCTCTGTCCGGAACCCTGGTTGAGGTTAATCCTCCCATCGCCAAAGGCAACGCCAATCCGATCGTTGATGACCCTTACGGCAAGGGATGGCTGGTCGATTTGGAGCTCGCAGGCGACAACGGGAGCGCATTGAACACCCTCTTGAAAGGGTCCGATGCAAAAACGAAGGAGTGGATTCGCGAGAAAGCGGAGGAAGTCATCCCTGGGGCGGATGAAGACGAGTAAGCCGATCATTGTAGACCAGCCAAATACACAGAAAGAATGAGGGGACCACAACGTGTTTGAATTCTCTCAGCAACAGAAGGTCTGCAACATCGGCAACGTACGCGTTGGCGGCAGACCGGGAGAGTATCCCACTGTCCTTATCGGCAGCATGTTCTTCCGCGGACACAAGATCGTGAGCGACCCTGACAAGGGCATCTTCGATAAGAAGAAGGCCAAAGACCTGCTGGATAGAGAAGAGGAGTTATCGGCGCAAACAGGCAATCCGCGCATCATCGACGTCATCGGTGATACCGGGGAAGCCCTCATCAACTATGTTGAGTGGGTAGCTGCCAATACTTCCTCGCCCATACTGGTCGACGCGGCGCTGCCCAAGGCGCGCATGGAGGCCATCCTGCACTTCTACAAGACCGAGATCATGCCCCGCCTGATCTACAATTCTCTGGAAGGCCATTTCAAGGAAGAAGAGCTGGTCTGCATCAAAGAGAGCGGAATCAAGAGCGCCGTGGTCCTGCCACTAACCACAAAGGCCATCAAGCCCAAGGATCGGGTCAAGCTGCTGAAGGAGAAGATGCTCCCAGGAGCCGAAAGAGCAGGGCTGGAGAACCTCTTGATCGATACCGGGGTGATGGATATTCCCAGCGTCGGCTGGTCCACACAGGCTATTCAGCAGATCAAGGATGAGTTGGGGCTTCCCTGCGGCTGTGCCCCCTCCAATGCCATCTACCTGTGGACGAAGCTACGCGATCGGGGCAGCCCGGCCTTTGAAGCGACAGCAGCCCTGGTGTACGGCTTGCCGCTCTGCTGGGGAGGGGACTTCATCTTCTACGGTCCCACTAGAAACGCGGTGTGGGCGTACCCCGCCTGCGCGGCGGTCGATTCCATGCTAGCGTACGGCGCAATGAACCTTGGGTTGCGGCCTGACAAGAAGCACCCCTTGTATAAGATTTTCTAGGGTCTGTGACCGATCAACCGAAACGTTGCCTTTCCAATCAGAACCCTAAGTGCCATTCTGGGCCGCTCGCCACTCGCCAGTCTTCGAAGGCGACTCGCCTCTGGCGAGAGGCGACCCTGTCGGCGGCGAGTCGCCTTCGGAGACTTGATGATCTGCCCATCTGGAACCCCTTCTCGTGCACCAGCCACAGTCCACCGCCCCCGCCCAGGCCGGACCGGGGTGAGGAACACGCGTTGGAAGCCGACCACCTAAGCGTTGCGTCAACGTTCGACCATGATTATGCGGGGTGGAACAAGTGCATGGCACTCGGATGAAAACGAAGCGCACCGTTCTGAGCAGACTGGAACGAGACACCCTCATCTTGGCCGCAGCACATCCAGGTGGTAGATACCTTAGTAACCATAGGCGAGATCTTCTCACTTCATGAGTCGGTAGAGATTCTTGCCCCATTGGGAGCTGATGTCAGAATGACAGACTGCCGCTTATGAGAAAAGGAGGCAGATAGAGATGGCTAGAGAGAAAAGGCTCAAGCAGTTCGGAGCACTGGAGGGTGCCCCAGACTGGTATGGCACACCTTTGGACGAGCTGCATTTCGAATGGTCTCCAGAAGAGAGACTGGAGATAGAGCGCTACTGCGAACGGATTCTGAAGAACATCGAGGAAGAGGGGGGTATGACTCCCCTTGAGCGATTGAACGCTACTCTTGAAGGCAAGCCCAGAGATCGCGCATTGTTGACCGTCCTGTATGGCAATGTATACGGCATTCGAACTCTGGATTCCGCCGCCGATGCCTTGAAGCCCATAGATGTTTACCGAAACCCTAAGCTGTGGGTAAAGGTACACCTGGCTACCGTAGCTCGATTCAAACTGGATTACGCCAACGCCTATGAGATCAGCTATACTGAGGAATTCTGGGGCAATAATGCGAGGATGATTGAGTATGGCAACCCGGTAATAATCGGAGACCCCCGATTAAAGTCTCTAGAGGATCTGGAAGGCTTCGAAGCTCCCGACCCCACGAAAGATGGTCTATTTCCTGGATACCTTTGGGCCAACCGAGAGCTGAGGCGGATCTATGATGAATATGGCTTGAGCAAGGTTATGCCTATTCTTCCGCGCATCTGCGGAGATCCGCATTCAATAGTTATGTTGTACATGATGGGCTGGGCCGGTTTTGCGATGGGCTTGCGCAAGAGTCCGGAGCTTTGCAGGCGGTGCTTGGATTTGGCTACCGAATGGGAGATCAGGTATGGTCAGGCGGTGATCGAAGCAGCCAGACCTCAGGCGCTGTATATGTGTGCCATGACAGGAGCTCAAGCTCCAAAAGGCGTTGAGTGGTTGGCGGACTACTGGGCTAAGGTCGGCAAAGCCTTGGCCCCTCAGACGCCAGTTACGTACATCTACGCCTTCGCACAAAGTGTCCAGTTCTTGCCTGTACTGTGGGAGAAGGGAGCGCTGGGTCCGGGCAGCTTTCTTGGAGGGTTTTCCGATTCCCAATCTGACCCTCAAAAGATGATCGATTTCCATCGAGAACACGACCTTTTTGTTGGCTGCCTGGGCTCACACAAGACCTTGTTAGATGGCTCAGTATCAGCCATCGAACGGGAGATAAAACAGCTATGTGACCTTGGCAAGTCATACAACAGGTTCTCCATAGGAATTGGTATGTGCGACTACTGGACCCCACAGTCGAACCTGGACGCCGCTGTGGCAGCAGCCAAGAAATATGGTAAATGCTGAGCTGGGAAATAAGCCGCGTCTCATCGCTTCGACGGACCTGCCCGGCTACAGCGGCTGGCTGGGATTGGCTCAGGTGTTTCGCTTGGAACGGACGTGGCAGGAGCAGGAGACACCGAAGGGCGACGTGCGGTGGGGGATCACCAGCCTGCCCCCCAGCGATGGCCGATGCTCCCCGCTTCGAGGGCAATCGCAGTGATTCGAGACCAGGGCCCGCTCGAGAACGGTCACATGGCGACGTAGCGTTGACAAAGATACTAACGGTATACTTAGGTGAGCAACCACGTTCGAGTAGACACGAAGGCCACCAAAAGGCACTGATTCATGGGCGCTTCAAACCGCGCTGCGGCACAATCCAACCGCCCGTTGCTACGCGTGATCATAGGTACTGCCATCGCCTTGGCAGTGCTCCAGGCGACCGTGGCGTTGGTTTGGGGCTCGGTCCCCGTCCCAGTCGTGCCGTGGTACCCGCCGGTATTTCTCGCCTTCGAGATCGTGGCCAACCTCAGCGTGGCCTTCCTCGCCTTTTGGCGCTATCGGGTGTTACGGCAACCCCTGCCCTTCTGGATAGGACTCGGCTTCAGCGTGGTCACCATATGGACCTTGGCGTATTTGCTCACATTTCCCGACCGCAGCCTTCTGCCTGAAGGGCAGGGGTTGATCGCTCAGCTCCCCAGTACCTCCGCCTGGGTCGCGATGAGCGGGCGGAGCGTACTGTCCATCTTTCTTCTGGTAGCAGTGCTGGCACGTTGGCCGCAACCCGGAATGCCGGGGGAACGCTGGACCTCCTGGTTGGTCCTAGGCACGCTGACGGCCATGATCGCAATAGCCTGCCTATCAGTGGCCTTCGAGCGGCAACTACCTCTCCTCATCGTTGACGGGGTGTTCACCCCCCTTTTCAGTGGCTGGAACTATGCTATCCTGGTCGGGGACGCAATAGGCGCTGTGCTCTCAGCCTACCGCTACCGCCAAACCGGCGTTTTGCTCCTCGGTTATTTATCCCTGGCTATGGTGCTGCTCGCCTTTGCCATTGTGGTGACATTAATGGGAGCAGGACGCTACGGACCTCTATGGTATCTGATGCTTGTTCTTGCACCCAGTGGCAGTCTAGTGCTGCTGTTCGGAGTACTCTCGGAGTACGTAGACCTGTACCAGCGTGAACGAGACAAAACTGCTGAGTTGGAGGGCAAGACTGTCGAGCTGAAGGGCAAGACTATCGAGCTAGAAAGGCTGCGGGAGGATGCTCAAAGACGAGCCGCCGAGCTTCAGACCATCCTCGACAACATGGTCGATAGCGTCTTCGTCTGCGATGCCCAAGGCCGTCTCATCCTGGTCAATGAGGCCGGCCGGCGGCTGCTGGGTACAACCAGCGCCGAAGAGGTCACGCCTGATCTGACGGATTTGCTCGCGCGAATTCGGTTGAGGCACGTGGATGGAACACCTGTCGATATCGAGCAGACGGCGCTCCTTCGTGCGCTGAGAGGCGAGACCATTGCGCTAGAGGACGAAATACTCTACAACCCGCAAACCAGACGGGACATCTACGTCCGCAGCAGCGCCGCGCCCATCAGAGATGAGGAGGGCAAAACCATCGGCGCGGTCACGGTGACGAGAGATATCACCGATCTGACCGAGCTCGACCGACTCAAGGATCAATTCATGCTTGTGGCTGCCCATGAGCTCAAAACACCGGTGACCGGCGTCAAAGGCTACGCCCAATTGCTGCTCCAGCGGGAGCACGAGGGGGTCAGTCCGTTCGGTCTCAAGGCTTTAGAAGCCATCAACCGCCAGAGTGATAGAATCAGCAGGCTTGTCAACGAGTTGCTCGATATGACCAGGCTCCAGACCGGACGTCTCGAGCTTCATCTCGCCCAGCTTGACCTTTCCGAGCTCGCGGACTCAACCGTAGCACACACGCAGCTAACCACTGAGAAGCACAGGCTTCTCTTCCAATCGCCCGCCCTTGTGCTTGTCAATGGCGATCGGGGGCGCCTGGAGGAGGTCCTCAACACCCTCCTGGAAAATGCCATCAGGTATTCCCCGCAGGGCGGACAGATCGAAACGACGGTGCGCGTTGTTGACGGGGAGGCAGTGTTAAGCGTACAAGATCACGGCGTGGGCATTCCCGAAGACAAGCAGGACCGCATCTTCGAACGGTTCTACCGAGCCCATACTGGCACGCCCTATGACTATGGTGGGATGGGAGTTGGACTGTTCATCTCCAAGGAGATCATCACTCGCCATGGCGGCCGGATGTGGTTCGAGAGCGAGGAAGGCAAGGGCAGTACCTTCTACTTTGGACTGCCTGTTGCCTAAGGTCATCGTTCCTCAACCCTGGTGGGCTAGCGGCAATACGGTTCGTATTGGGGCAGTTGGGTCGCCGCAGACCGCCGCGGTCGCCTGAGGCGACCGCGGCGGTCTTCTTCGACAGGATGCCGCACTTATAGCAGATCGCGCAATTGCTGAGCAACCGAGAATGGTAGCGAGTCCGCGGTCCTTCTCCGGAAGGAGCGCGTCAATCCCGGCACGACGGCCTCGGCTCAGGTTTGACGGCGTGATTTTAATCCGCCGGGTCCCCGGGCTCCTCGATCTTTATGAGAACTCGAAGGAACGACGCAGGCTGCAATCGACCGGATCGAACCACATGCCAGAACAGCGCCAGTCTATTGGGTCGGTCGAGGCGCTGTCACAATCTTCTGAACCTTGAGCCCCCTTGTGTCGATCCGCGGCTTGACGACCAGCGACGGGTCGACCTTGTCGGGGTTGAAGCCTTCTACCTCACGTGCGCCACCGTGCCGTGTCCGTAGCTCCTCGACAGGACCGGCGTCCAGGGCGTAAAACGGGCACGCGTCTACGCAGATCGGGTTCTTGTTCTCCTCCAACCGATCGATGCAGAAGTCGCACTTCTGCATCTTGGCATCCGGCTCGGCTCCGAATTGGGGAGCATCGTAGGGACAAAGATCGAGGCAAGCGCCACCACAGCTGTCCTTACCCAGACATGCGTCCCTATCAACGACCACGATGCCGTCAGTTGATCTCTTGGTGATGGCTTCCGCCGGACAAGCCGCGACGCAGACAGGCTCGGCACAATGGTAACAGGAGAGGAACATGTGGTGCACCGATACCTCGGGATACACGCCCTTCTCGACGGTCTTGATTCTGAGATAACTTGCCGGTCCGGCGGGCACATCATGCCAGTCCTTGCAGGCAACGATGCACGTGCAGCACCGGGTACAGACAGTCTGATCGAAGTAGAAGCCCTGTTGCATTGTCATCGCCTCCTATCCGCCTTCTCGACCTGCACCAGAGCGGTGTTCGAACATAAGGCTCCCCCTGGTGACGGCTTATCGGATGTCAAGACGTTGGGACATCCCCCCCGATCTATGCCGTTCTCGTCCGGATCGTACTTGCCACCCTCCGGGAGATCGACCACTCCCGGCATGATTCGCTCGGTTATCTGGGCCGGAATAATCGTTTCGCCCCGATCGTTGAAGACCCTGACCAGATCGCCCTCCCCTATTCCTCTGGCCCGAGCGTCGATGGGATTGATAAGCAGCGTCTGAGCCTCGAGCTCTCGCAGCCAGGGCACGTCTTCGAACTTGCTGTGCACCCGTCTAAAGAAGTGGCTGGTGATGAGCTGAAGAGGATACTTCTCCGCGAGGGGATCGCTGATGCTTTCCCACGTCTCGATGTAGGTGGGAATGGGCGGTAAGTTGGGATCGCCCATCTCCGCCAGGTCTTTAGAGTATATCTCTATCTTGCCGGATGGCGTTCCAAAGGGGATGAACTCTTTTCCGAGCTTGTTCTTCTGGATGCCCTCTTTCTTGAGCGTATCGTAATCCTTGATATCGTCGCGATCGGCAGCGACCTCCCTCAGCCAGTCCTCCTCCGACTTGTCTCCGAAGCAGGTGACGCCGAGCCTCTCCGCCAGACCCTTCGCGATCTGGAACTGCGATTTCGATTCGCCCAGCGACTCGATAGCCTTGTTCATGTAGCCGTAGAGCGCGGGGGCCGCGGTTAGATCGTTCCTCTCGACATGAGTGTTGGTTGGCAAGACGATATCGGCGAACTTGGCCGTGGCCGTCATGAACTGCTCCTGCGCCACCACGAACTCCAGCTTTCTGAGGGCCTGGGCAATCTTGTTGGTATTGGCATACTGATTCAGCCAGTTGATGGTGACCATGTAGAGCAGCTTGTAATCGGCCGGGTAGCCGCCCTCCCGCCCCTTGAGAATAGCGTCCGCCACACGAACGCGATTCAGGTAGGCAATGCTCGGACCCCCGCCGTAGAACAGGGCATGCCTCAGCACGCTGTCACTGCGCGGGGCCCTCTGGAAGAAAACGGAGCCCGGTCGCAGCGGGGCGTTCAGGTGGGCAGGGTTATCGTCCCCTCCCATGCGAGCGGAAACATAGCGGAGGCTAGTGGTAGCCGCAGCCGTGACTCCAAAGCCGGGGCTGCCATCCAAGACGGCGTAATTTCCCGTCATTGCAGCCAACGTAAAGGCGGCACGATTGAACTGCTCCCCGAATGCCGTGCGGGCTGGGGCCCAGCCATCCACCAGTACTGCTGGCTTGCTGGTGGCGTACTCCCTGGCGAGGCTGGCAATGGTAGCCGCCGACACACCCGTTATTCCCTCGGCCCACGCGGGTGTCTTCGGAACGCCGTCCGCCTTGCCTGTCACGTAGCTCTCAAACTCATCGAAGCCAACGGTGTACTTGTCCAGGAACTCCTGGTCGTACAACTTCTCTTCGATGATGACGTAAGCCATTGCTACTAGCATTGCCGTATCGGTGCCCGGACGAATCGGTATCCATTCGGCTTCAAGGAGGGCCGCGGTCTCAGTGTACTTGGGATCGATAGCCACCATTTTAGCGCCGTTGTCCTTAAGGTGGCCCAAATGCCGCATGCTCATGAAGCGCCGGGTAACCACCGGATTGAATCCCCACATGATCACCTGGCGCGCTTTGCTGAAGCTGGGTCGGCCGCTAAACCCAGCCTCGTAACTGCCCAAGCTGGCCATCGACGCAAACCAGGAACCTTCATCGGATACGGTGCCCAATATTCCGGTGTAACCGCCGACGCCGGTCAGCACTCTGTCGATGAGGCCCTGGTTGTGAAGCCGGCCCATGTCGCCGGACGACGTGAGCATTATCGTAGCTAGCGGCCCGTACGTTTCGTTGACCCGCTTCAACTGTGAGGCGATAGTATCAAGTGCTTCATCCCAGGAGATTCGCTCGAACTTGCCCTCGCCGCGTTCACCGACTCTTTTGAGCGGGTACTTGAGGCGGTCGGGATGATACACATACTGGCGATAGGCGCGCCCCTTCTGGCAGGCCCGGAACTGCGGCTCCTGCCCATTGTCAGTCTCGATTCGAGTTATGACGCCATCCTTTACGTACAGCTTGAGTACGCACGCCGAAATGCAATGGTCCTGGCAGACAGTAGTTATGACCTTCTCGTCACGAGTCGGCACGTCACGCCCCCTCACAGTGGCTCACACAGCGATTTCGCCACCAAGCTGAACTTTGTCCATTCCGCAGCACACAGCCCCTTTAACGTCTAACGTTAAGTGCGCTCATCATATATACGAGGGAACGGATTGTCAAGAGTCAGGTTTGTCGGCATCAGGTTTGTCGGTAAGAGTTCGGACTTAGGGGGTGAGTTTGGAGGGGCTGGCCAAACGGCGGAAGAAGGCGTAGAATGGGGGCGGAGTTATCGGACCGGCGACGGCGACCGCTGCGGTCCGAAAGCCGCGACGGTTTGTCCGGTAGAATATATTGCGTGAGAAAAGACGCACCAAGACTGAAACGGGATGGTGGACGTCCCTATGAGACCTTCCGCTCAAGCCTGTCGGCGATCCAGATCTTGATGACCGATTGACGGGTGACGCCGAGACGCTTGGCCTCGCGGTCGAGTCGCTCGACCATCCAGGACGGGAAGTCCACATTGACGCGCTGCTGTTCCAGTCCTGGCCTGCGTGCCTTGGACACGTCAAGCTCGGCGATGACGTTCTCGCCCTCATCGAACTTCCGGTCGAAGTCGCTAGCCTTCATAGATTGCCACCTCCTCAGGCCGAGAACGGCGGACGGATATGAGCCGGATTCGCTGTTCTCGGTAAGCGATGATTGCGGACCAATGCTTGTCCGCAATCAGTCCCACAACGACGAAGCGTGGCTCGTCTTCGGTACGAGCCGGGATCTCGATGCGCATCTCATCTAGCCACAGGGTCTGGGCCTCGACGAAGTCGATACCGTGCTTGGCCTTGTTCGCCCGGCTCTTGGCGTCATCGAACTCGAACTCCACAGCGACCCCCAGGGTATCGTTCTGGTATAAAAAGTATACCATTTGTGTGCCGGTCCAGCAAGATTACCTTCTTGTACCAGCCCCCACAGGCTTGATTAGGTTGCATACAGCTGCGCGCCCTTTGCTCCCTCTCCGGTCATCGATCTGACCTGGCTCTTGTCCTGGCCCGGCAAGCCAATGTATGATTCCAACACTATGGTAGAGAAGCCAATGGAGTCCCCCCTTACTATACTTATCGCGGAACCTCTGGATCTCGTCCGCGCAGGATTGCGCGCGCTTCTCGCCGGCGAGCCTGGCTTCCGAATCGTGGGCGAAGCGAGTGAAGGGGCGACTCTAACTGAAATGGTGGGCAGGTCACAGCCCGACATCTTGCTGCTGGAGACTAGCCTGACCGGCCTGTTGCCAGAGGAACTCATCGCCCAGGTCAAGGCGGTCCACCCGAACCTGCACGTGGTCATGCTGGTCGGACCGCAAGAGGAGGCCAAAGTCGCAGCACTTCTCGCCGCCGGGGCGACCGGATGCTTCCTGAAAAGGGACGGGGCGACCGAATTCGTGCGCGGGATACGGGCCGCCGCGAGCGGAGAGCTTTCTGTGTCCAGCACGGTAGCACGCCTTCTCCTGGGGCGACTGGCCACGCAGGAGCAACCCAGCTTTGACAGTCTCTTGACCGACCGCGAGCGTGAGGTTCTCGACCTCCTCACTGCCGGTCTCTCCAACAAGGAGATCGCTCAGAAGCTCTACCTCTCAGTCCGCACCGTCGAGGTTCACCTGCGCAACATCTACGCCAAGCTCGGCGTTCGCTCAAGGCTGGAGGCGGTCACACGTGCTCTCGGAGATCGAGCCTCCGGACCCAACCTTGCAGCGGAGTGAAAGAATACGTGGAACCACGTAGCTACTCTACGCAGTTTCCCCGATGTGATTGGCGCTCCGCCATGACATACTTCTTGTGTAGATGATGGGAGGCGCCTCCGATGGCAAGCAGCGTCGTCGCTCTTCTTGGAACACTCCGCGACCTGCACCTAAGGTTGCCGGATTATACCTTGAGCCGTCTCGAGGAGCTGGTCGCGGCTAAGAGTCCCGACCTTTTGTGCGTCGAGATCAGTAGGCAGAGCTGGGAATCGGACGATCTCGAGCAGGCGCCGATCGAAGTCCGCGACGCCCTGGCGCGCCTATCGCGGAGCAGCGACGTCACTCTGATCCCCATCGGCGCGGGTGGCAGTTCGTGGTCCGACGCGGGGATCCCCACGCCACGGCACGGTATGCTTGCCTCCGTGCGGCGATGGTTATCCGCCCTGCTCGACCGGATGACAGTCGACCTCATGAGGTTGGCCGGGGGACCGCGCGCGATCAACTCTCCGATTTTGGAGCACCTCTGTGGCGCCCTGTGTGGGCTCCAGACCGTCTTGGCCGATTCCGGCGGACGCCAAGCCTGGACGTCCAAGAACCAAGAACTGCTCGACGGCATTCTCTGGGTGCTGCAGCGCGATCCCGGACGTCGGATTCTGGTGACGCTCGATTGTCGCCGCAAGCACTGGCTGCGCCGTCGGCTGCAAAGGATCCCCGACGTGACCCTCGTCGACTTCTGGAAGTTTTAGGAGGCAGCCATGGTCCCCATCGCCTGGCATATCCTGTTCAAGGACAAGCTGCGATTGGCCATCAGCGTGAGCGGTGTGGCTCTGTCCATCATGCTGGTGCTACTTCTGGACGGCTTTCTCACAGGCATGTCTGAACAGGTAACGGCTTACATCGACAACACCCCCGCCGACTACTACGTCGGTCAGAAGGGCGTCGCCAACCTCCAGGGAGCAGGCTCAGTCATTCCCTTGGATACTCTCCAAAAGGTTGAAGCCGTCGAGAGTGTCGCGTCCGCGCTTCCTGTCTTCGCGCAATACGCCATTCTTGACCTGCACGGCAAGAAGGTGACAACCTTTCTTATTGGCTACGAGCCGGAGCGCGGAGGGGGTTCTTGGCAACTGAGCGCCGGGCGCACGGTTGAGAGCGCGGACGAGATCGTCGTGGATAGAGTTCTGGCCCAGCGGCATGGACTCCGGGCAGGCGATGAGCTTGATCTTCTCGGGCGGCCTTTTCGGATCGTGGGCCTGTCGGAGGGAACAACCTCCTGGATGGTCAGCATGATCTTCCTGCGTCATGACGCCGCCACGACGCTCTTGCGTGCCCAGGATACCACCAGCTTCATCCTCGTCAGGAGCGGCGAAGGCGCGGTTGTGGCCGAGCGCCTCAGGGCAAGTCTCCCGGACGTCAACGTCCTCCCTCGTGAGACCCTCCTGCGCAACGACATAGCCTTTTTGGCCGGTACGTTCAGCACGCCCTTGCGCATGATGGTGCTGATCGCCGTTGGCATCGGCGCCTTGCTCGTCGGCCTCACGATCTACTCGGCAACAGTGGAACGGGTTCGCGAATACGGAGTGCTCAAAGCCGTTGGCATGCGCAATCGTTCGCTGTACGCCATTGTGGCACGGCAGGCTCTCGGCGCGGCAGTGCTTGGGCTGATCGGCGGCCTGGTGTTGGTCTGGATCGTAGCCGCTGCGATTGAATACGTCTGGCCGCAGTTTCTCATAGCTGTCGACCGCGGCTCCGTTGTACAAGCCGGAATCGGGGCGATAGCGATCGCCTTGATGGCTTCGCTGATCCCCGCCCGGTACGTCGGCAACATCGATCCAGCGCGCATCTTCAGACGGTAGAGGTGAAGAGATGGTCTCCGTGGCTCGCCGCAACCTATTTCATGAGAAGACCCGCCTGCTGATCAGCACGGGCGGTGTGGCCTTCGCTCTGCTTCTGGTGCTGGCCCTCGATGGCCTCGTCGCGGGATCGCTGGCGCAGATCACGGCGTACATCAGCAACACCGGAGCCGAGGTGTACGTCGCTCAATCAGGCGTCAGGACCATGCACATGTCGGCTTCGGCTCTGCCGCTTTCGACCGCCGATGAGATCCGCGGCGTGGCCGGCGTAGAGCGGGTCGAGCCTATTCTTTATGCCGCCAACGCTGTCGTCGCCGGAGACAATCGGTCCCTGGCCTACATCATCGGCTTCGATTCCGCCTCTGGGCGTGCCGGTCCGTGGCGAATGGCTTCCGGATCGGCCACGCTGGAGCCCGGTGAGGTTGTGCTCGACTCTGCTGCCGCAGAAAAGCTGGGCGTTGGACTACGAGACGAGGTCGTGATGCTTGGACGGCCGTTCCGCATCAAGGGGCTCTCCGCCGAGACTGCCAACTTCGTCAACTCTGTGGCCTTCGTGCGGCTGGACGATTTCGCCGCTCTGCGGGGACAGGCCGGCACGGCCAGCTACTTGCTGGTATGGCTGGCCGACGGTGTCTCGCCGCGAGAAGGCGTAGAGCGCATCAAGACGAATGTCCCGGACATCGAGGTCATGACCCGGGCCCAGTTTGCCGGCGAGGAAGGGCGCGTGGTCCGCGACATGACAGCGGAGATCATGGTGATTATGAACGGGATCGGCTTTCTGATTGGACTCGCGGCCGCCGGCTTAACAATCTATACGGCCACGCTGGCCAAGATTCGCGAGTACGGCGTTCTGAAAGCGCTGGGAGCACGGGAGACCTGGCTCTACCACGTGGTGGTGGAGCAGGCTTTCTGGTCGGTCGGCCTGGGGGCCGCGATGTCGGTGGTCCTTGCGCTGACGCTGTCATCTCTGTTCGCTTTGATGCTACCTAGCGTGCCGATACGCATCGAGCCCGGCTCGCTGGCTAAGGCGTTCATCGGTGCAGGAGTCATCTCAGTAATCGCCGCCGTACTTCCGATATTCCAGGTTGCGCGCCTGGATCCCGTGGCCGTTTTTAGACGTTAGCCCGTGCGCGGGCTGCTCTTTATCACACTCGGGGAGATGGATGAATGAACGCCGTTGCGCTACTGGCAGAAAACATCACCAAGTACTTCGGTCAAGGCCGGACGGCAGTGACAGCCGTTCGAGAGATATCCCTGGAGATCTACAAAGGCGAGATCGTGCTCATCATGGGGCCATCTGGCAGCGGCAAGACAACCCTCCTCTCCATGCTAGGGGCGCTGCTCCGTCCCAGCGGCGGACGAATCGCGGTAGACGGGCAGGAGATCTCCCTGCTGTCCGAGGGAAAGCTGCCCGACATCCGGCTAAGGCACTTCGGCTTCATATTTCAGGACTTCAACCTGCTGTCGGCGTTAAACGCTCGTGAGAACGTCGAGGTGGTGCTGAATCTGGCCGGCGTGAAGGGACGACGGGCCCGGGAGCGGGCGGAGAAGCTGCTACGCGAGCTTGACCTCGGCGATCGCCTGGAGTTCCGTCCCGATCAGCTCTCGGGAGGCGAGAAACAGCGCGTGGCCATTGCGCGGGCCCTGGCCAACGATCCGGCCGTGATCCTGGCCGACGAGCCCACAGCCAATCTCGACAGCCGTATTGGCCACGAGGTCATGCGACTCCTACGCAAGATCGCTCGGGAGCAGGAGCGCTGCGTGATAATCGTCAGCCACGATCAGCGCATCAAAGATATCGCCGATCGCGTTCTGTGGCTGGAAGACGGCGAGTTCAGGGCCGCCGCCGCTCGCGCCGAAGACCCCGTCTGCCACATGTCGGTCGACATCGAGACGACCGTCGCGGCTACGCATGAAGGTCAGACGTACTACTTCTGCGCAGAGGGCTGCCGCGCCGAGTTCCTGGCTGACCCTGTGCGCTTCGTCCGGTAGTGATTGCTGGTAGTCCACCACGAATGGTCTTGAGCAGCCGTACGGGATGCACGCGCCGAGCTGGGGCTCGGCGTTCCCAGGAGGTCTGCACCCTG
>SCTZ01000078.1 GCA_004297765.1 Chloroflexota bacterium
GAGGTCTCTCTCCTGCAAAGCCATTCTGGTCTGCCATTTGACCGGCTTGCTGGTATCCACAAAGAAAACCAACAAATCCCCCACCCTTTTTACTTTGACGATCTCTCCCTCGAGCTCCATCTTTCCCAGACCGGTCGATGTTAGCCTCATTGCTACATTAACCCCTTTTCACGCGCTTTGGTTATGCTCTCAGGCTCCGCCCACCACTTGTCTATTCCCATATCCTCTGCCACAACGTTGGCAGTCAAATACCCCGGTCCAAACGTTACTAACCCACCAGGAAAGCTGCATGCCCCGCCCAAGTAGAGGTTCCTTATTGGTGTTCGGTGATCCGAACAGTCTTCGTTGGGGCGGAGAAACCCCATCTGAAGAGGGTGGTAAAGGCCTTGTTTTAAGGAACCTTGCACCATGTTGGGAAACTTGTTTTCAATATCGGCAGGAGAAGATATATACTTCCATAACACGTTGTCCGCTGTCATATTGGGAGCGTATCTGCCAAGCGTGGCCACGCAATTCTCTGCTAGCTCTTCTTTATATTTGAAATTCAGCCATCGCTGGGCACCCTCTTTCAGGTTGTACGGCGCCATCTGGGAAATAACTCCCGTAGCTCTTCCTGGAGGTGCCTGGCTTGCATCATGGATACTGGGAAAGCAACAGGTGAAACCAGCGTTCTTCAGTTGTTCTCCCTGACGTATTGCATCCCAATGCCTTTTCAGATCGGCTGAGCTTTCATAGCCCAGAACGTAAACACATGCGGCATCTACCTCCGAATTGGAAGCTGCTGCGCTGAACCTGGGGGCTTCCTCCAATGCCATGTGCACGCCAAACAGGCTCCACTTCTCCCATTGCCAGAGTTTGATCTTCTCCACAAAGTCATTGTCCAGGTTCTTCTCACCTACCAAGCTAAAAAATGTCTGATGTAAATCGACTGTGCTAACCACAGCCTTATTGGCCCTTATCTCAGTTCCATCTTCAAGCTCAACCCCTTTCGCTTCCTCACCTTCTACGATGATTCGCTTGACTCGAGCACTGGTTAGGGTTACCCCCTGATTCTCCAGGACTACTTTGAGCAGGGCATTCGAAAGCCGATGAGAACCTCCCACCAGAAGCCGATAATTTGTCGCCCGATTAATGAAGAGAGGTACGAGATAGCTTACACCAGGGCTATCATATTCCAGACCCCAGTGACAGGCGACGTACAGCATGAGGGTCCTTACGTGATCGTTTTCAAAGAGGTCGTTAACTATTTCCTCGGGCGTGCGCATCGAGATGGAGGTGATGTCTCGACCAATATCGGTGAGCTCCAACTTGGCAGCCTGAAGCGGCGCTGGTTCTGGAGGAGCATAGGTGGCTGGCGCAAGGAAAGAATCTACCATCTCGCCAAACCTGCGATGCACCTGACGATAGCTCTCGGCATCCCGCGCAGAGAATCGGGCTATTGAATCGCAGGTTTTGTCCACATCCCGGTAAATGCAAAGACTTCTGCCATCGCCAAGGGGCATGGCGAACTGGACATCAGGATGAACATATCTGAGCTTATACGTCTCCTGTAGCTGAAAATCCTGGAAGGGTGGAGCATAGTCAACCATCATGTGATATATGGCATGGGTATTATGAAGGTACTGAGGGAGGGTCACTTCTTCCGTCGCCAGCCCTCCCCCTAACTCATACCTCTTATCGAGCAGCAATACCTTCATACCTGCCTTGGCGAGGTAAGCACCAGCAGATAACCCGTTTGGACCGGCACCGATAATTATTACGTCATACGCTCTCGTCACTTTGTTTCTCCTACACCTTCACAGACTGCTGTAATTTCTTCTCTACCACAGACTGTTGCAACTTCTTTTCTACGCGTATCACCTGCTCATATAAGGAGTCAGGCTCCTCCTTACCTGGCTCAAGCCATGGTTTACCCAGATCCATGTCCTCAGCAATAGCTTTGTAGCACATGTATCCGGCGCCTACCGTGCCGCCTCCGCCTGACCACCCCGAGCCAGTACCGTAAAGATTCTTTATCGGTGTCCTATAGTGGGCGAGCTCAGGGATGGGTCTATAAGCGCCAGACTGATGCGGCACATTGTCAAGAACATTCCAGTTGCCGTTAGGTGCCATGTTCTTCAGGCGAAGAACGTCATAGGGCGTGTTGGAGTCGACGCCAATAACATTGTCCCAGGTCATGTTGGGAGCAAACATCTGCCATAGCTTCATGATGTCTTCAGCGTGCTGCTTCTTCAATGCCAGCCATTCCCTCTCGCTGAAAGCAGTCGCCGGCGGCATAAACTGCTCATGGGAAGCCAAGTGTTTCCCGACCGGTGCATACCTGGGGTCCGCCACGCTATGGCACCAAACCACAGGGTTAAGGTCTTCAAACGGAGGCATCTTGCCTAGTTTTCTCCAGTAAGCTTCCCTAGCGAGGCTGTCAGGGTCGTTGTCCAGGTGTAAGTCCAACCAGTTCGCATCATTCAAATCCGGATTAACCTGGGCAAGTTTGTATTTTGGCGCCTCGTGGAGTGCCCACTGGTACCAGGCTATACAAAGACTGTCACTCTCCAGAAGCTCGATCCGCCGTATGATTTGCGAATTCAGGTGCTCTTTCCCTATCAGGTCGAAACAAAGCTGCTGCGGGCTCAGGGTGCTTATGACCACTCTCCTGGCCCCTATCTCGGTGCCATCCTTGAGGCGAATACCCTTGGCGGTTCCATTCTCGATGATAACCTTATCCACCTCACAATTGGTCCAGGCCTTTACCCCGTCACGTATCAGTACCCTGTGGGCAGCATGAGCTGCCTGGTGAGTGCCACCAACCTGAAAACACATTAAGGGCTGGGTTGCTGGCTCCAGTAGACCTGAGGCCATCCCACCACCGGCAGCAAGGATATCAGCCCCACGGGACATCGCCAATCGCACCATGAGTTTCTGCATCTCTTTGCTTTCCCACAGTTCCTTCGCCGCTCGCAGGCAGCTATACGAACCAAAGACAGGGTCCAGCTTCATACCTTTTTCTGCCAGTGCTTCCAATGGCCTTTGGTACCGTGCCATGGCCCCTCCGACTGTGGGGATAGTACTGTAGCTCATGCAAATCGCTTTGATGAGCGGTTCTCGTACCTCCCACACCTTGAGCCAAAGCTCAGCATCTCTTTCCGAGATCTTAGCGATGTTCTGGGCACTACGTTCCTGGGTCGGATCATGCTTGGTACTGTAGGTGACTAAGGACTTCTCGGTGTCGGCGAAGATAGCACCATTAATGCAGACATGCTGATCGACCTGACCCCCGTACTCCTCGAATTCGGGAAAATCACGCCATAGCTGCATCCAGTGTTGATGTAAGTAGAGCATGGTGGCGTGGATGTTACCAGTAAACCCCGGGGCAGCACTTTCTTCCCCGGCTAGGCCCCCACCGGACTCATGCCGCCTCTCGAATACACCAACACTCATGCCGCCATACCTCGCCAAATACATGGCCAGGAACAACCCTTTTGTTCCGCCGCCAACTATCACGGCATCATACGTCGTGTCTGGCATCTTGAACCCCCTCGAAATCTGATGTATTTAGCCCTATCGTGCGCGAATGAGTACCACCACGTTCTACCGTGATGACCTGTCCATCGCGGGCCGCATCCATGCAAACCGCCGCCCACGCCGGTAAAAATCCGACCACGTCCCCATGCGCATGGCGCCATCACGGTTGAGTCTAGCGGTACCCATCAACGAGTGCCTTACCATTTCCAGTCACTGTGAGCCACTGAACGCGACGGTCACCTGTATCAGGCGTCCGTGTTAACAAGCTCTGCTCGACCAGTCGGTCGACAATGCCGGTGACATTGGCCGGGATAATCTTGATCCCAGTTGCTAAACCGGTAATGTTGACCCTCCCCTGCTGGGAAACGCAAAACAAGCTTTTCAATTGAGGGAGAGTCGGGGCGAGGTTTGCCCAGGAGTCAAAGAAGCGGTCAATCACATACTTTCTGAACGAGTTCTTCTCTCATTCGTAGCTCCCTGTTGATTATTATCGCTCGCCATACTATCCTGCGCCGCTTGACTATTCTGCTTGCCTGGATATTATAGGTTACCTTAAGTAATCTGTCAAGAGGTCATTAGATCAAAAACCTTGTTGGTTCTCGCGATTCTTCTGCCGGTAAACGTAGATTACGTGCGAATGGCAGCTATATCGTTATCGGATTGGCATCCAGCATGGTGGGGGTCCAAGCGGGCAATCCTAAGTGAGCCCCACGGCTCCACTCAACTACAGAAAGGACGCCCGAGATGATTGTAACGCCTCAGGACCAGACGATCGTCGAGACCGAGCACTCGCTGCTTATAGCGTGTGGACGGTTTGCCGAGCAGGTTGGATTGCCTGCAGCGTTGGAGCAACTGCCCTTCTAGATAAACTTGCAGGCTCAGGACAGGTCGGTGATCAATGTGACATTGCACCTGGCAGCACAATGGATTCTGGTCCAACTGGCCGCAGAACGGGCGTCATACTACGGAGTGCAACACCCACACCAACCCCTGGGCCACGGCAGATCAGCACTGATCCCCCCCCGCGCGCGATCAAGCGAGGAGAGTTATCCCGTCTGCCGTGAAACCGCCCCTCTACAGTCGCCTGTCGCGGACGTTCAGTACCGCGTGGTGTCGAATCGGGATCAACAAAGCAGCCGTGAGGCAGACCGAGAAAAGAACGAGCACCCAACTGGCGGCACAAAGAGCGTGCCGTCCTGCTCCTCGATGCGCATGCACACCTCCCCCACCTGCTCAAGGACCTTTCGCCGTCTGCCGACGAGCAAGGCTACACGATCCGCCAGATGCAGGATATGGCTGCCCACGGGCACACGCTATCCCTTGAACTCAGTGCCCACTCTGTGGTTCCAGGGAACGTGGCGGAAGCCCACCAGGGGAGCCACGGGCGCAAGGGACGTGAAGAGGCGCAGCAGGAGATACCCGAGCTGGGTATGCTCGTGCGACTTCTTGATATCGAAGCGGAGGGTGTTCAGCCTGTCCCGCGCCGAAAGAGCGCCGACATAATGTAAGCCCCTGGCCAAGAGTGGCTCGTGTTGCTGCTTGCCAGGAAGACCGAGCTCAGCGGCGAGCGAGAACGTGATATAGGCTACCTGCTTGCGATGGTCCACATCAGCCGGGCACACCAGATCCATGGCGTCGGATAGGCATATGATCAGGTCAAGAAGCGGGCCCCGTGGCTCTCGTATCATCGTGGATCTCGCTTCCCTACCAGCAGGGCAGTTTCATCCGGAGTATCCATGAGTTCGTGCCTTGAGCGGCGGCAGCTTGTATCCAAGCCCAACAGTCCTCCCGGCCGAGCTCATCAGATGCAGACGTCGTGGCGCCACGATCGGCGGCGCCAGGGCTACGGGCGAATACGGCTGGGAGTCAAGTATTACGTTCAGTGGGCATACGGCAGACTCAGGCGACATGGATTTCTGTCCCCTCTCCTGATGATTGGCCCTTTTCGTCGAGTACCCGCAGGAAGATCCGCACGATATCCGGATCAAGCTGCGTGCCTGCCGCCCGCAGCAGTTCCGCCCGCGCTTCGTCAGGGTTAATGCCTTTTCGATACGGACGGTCTGTTGTCATGGCCGAGTACGCGTCGGCCACGGCCATGATGCGACCCAAGAGCGGGATCTCGCCATTCTTCAGACCGCGTGGGTAGCCCAGCCCATCCACGCGCTCGTGGTGAGAACCGACCGCGGCGATGACATCCGTCAGATTGGGGACCTCATTGATGATCATTTTGCCCAGTGTCACGTGCTGCTGCACAAAGGCGAGCTCATCTTCGTCTAGCCGCCCCGGCTTGCGCAGCACGCGGTCCGGAACCCCGATCTTCCCTACATCATGCAACAGGCCGGCTACGCGTAGCGTGCGCTGGCTTTCCTCCGACAGACCCATTGCCTGCGCGATCGCGACAATGTAGTCGGCCACCTGCTCGGAGTGCGTGCGAGTGTAGTGGTCCTTGCGATCCACGGCGGTTACCAGGACATCGAGCACCCCGAACGCGCTGAGCTTGACGTCGCCCATAGTACTAGACGTCTCACTGCTGGTGATAGTATCCCCGCCCCTCTGCTTGGACTCGTACAAGTTGGCGTCGGCACACCCGATCAGCTCATGGGGCTCGCATCCGTCTTTGGGGCATGTTGCGACCCCGAAGCTCATATGGAGCGGGATGGGCGGACCATCCGCCACGCGATAGGGATGCTCACGCAAGCCCGCGCGGAACCGCTCCGCGAGGGCCAGCGCGCCTTCCGCATCCGTATCGGGCAGGATGGCCGTGAACTCGTCACCTCCATAGCGTCCGAGGAGGTCGAACTCCCGTGCGTTTCCCTTCATTATGGCCGCGATCCCCTGCAGCACGGTGTCTCCCGCGGGGTGACCGTAGGTATCGTTGAACAGCTTGAATCCGTCCAGGTCCATCACCATGACCGAGAGCGGCCGATCATTTCGCCCAGCGCGCTGCACCTCCTGCTCGAGTCGCGCATGGATGGCCCGGTGGTTGAGGAGCCCGGTGACGGGGTCATGGTCCGCTAGATGCCTCGCCTCGTTGTATCGGTACGCCAATTCCTCCTCTAAACGCTTGCGTTCGGTGATGTCCCGAGCGATACCCATGACGGCGCTGACCTCACCGTCCCCATCTTTCAATGGGACAAGCCAGGCGCTCACCCGGATCTCGCGATCTCGGAAGGGCACCGTCATCTCGTCAGAGACCGGTTCGCCGCCCTCAAAGACTTTCCGCAGGATACACTCCTGTCGATCGGCGACTGCGGGCGGAAATAGGTCCTCTAGATGTCTGCCGACGATCTCACTGGGCCGCGCACCGTGCATTCTGGCGCCGAACGTGTTGATGTACCGAAGGAATCCCGCGCGGTCGATCACAAAGATGATGTCCAGGGAGGCCTCGGCCAGGCCCCGATAGCGCTCCTCACTCGCACGTAGCGCCTCATCGGCCCGCTTGCACGCGCTGATGTCCGTGACCATGGCCAGTCCGCCCGCGTACCTCCCACCGGTGTCGTAGCGCGGCGCCGCTGACACCAGGGTCCACAACGCCGTGCCATCCTTGCGCAGTAGCTGGAGTTCGTACTGCTCAGCGACACCCCGGCGGCGGCGCTGCCGCATCCTGCGCAGCATCGACTCATTCTCCGCGCCCATGTAAGCAAACACCGGTTGCTCGAGCATCTCATCCACGGCGTAGCCCAACATCGCGGCCATCTTGGCGTTGACGAAGACCGTTTTGCTCTCGGCATCGATGACCCAGACGCCTTCGTTCGCCGTCTCCACGATGCGACGATAGTGCTCCTCACCAGCCCGCAGCGCCTCAGCGGTCTGCTCCAGCGCGCCGATGCGCAACGCCATAGGGCGGTAGAGCAGCAGGTGCAGGGCAGAGTACAGCACCGCGATCAGGAGAGAGCTCTCCAGGAACGCACCCGTCGGGCCTGGCAACGCCTCCAAATAGTCCGCAAGGAGCGTCTCGAGGCTGACATGCGCAACAAGCACAGCAGCACTAACCAGGATCAACGCTCCAACGGCTACGCGCCTAAATGGTGCGATCAGGAAGCTAAGCACGACCATTAGTGGTCACTTACCGAACATCTTCATCTTCTCAGTTTCGGCTAGCGATCCGCGGTACCGCAATCGCCTTTTGGTTCTCCCGACGGTAGCACAATGGTCCTGTTCCCGAGCGGCGCTTCGTTCTCCCACGATGGAGTGCCATCGTCCAGCACGGAGACGCCGAGTGACGGGACAGCGCTGCGTTTGCACGTACGTCCCCTGGGGGGGACTGCCTGCGGCGAGACTATCCTGGCTGGCAGCAGAGCCGCACTGGGTGCGAGACGGGAAAGGTCAAGTACAAGCGCGAGAGCAAAGTCTCTTCAGAAAAAACCCTCATAAACCCAAACCGAATAATGTCAATATAGATGGCAGGCGACAGCGTGACCCGAGGACTGATCCCTTAGTTGCGGTTGTTCCTCTTGACAGATCGGCATGGCGTGGCTACAACGGGGATGGAATGAGCAGCCGGGGGGCGCGTTGTAGGGACTCGGCACCTCGCCTGGTAGGGGGTTCTCCCATTTTGACCGGGGATGGCCGGGGAGAGCGGCAGCAAACAGGGCTTGGGTGTAAGGATGGAGGCGATGGGTGTAGACCTCATCGCATTCCCCCCTCTCGACTATCCTTCCGAGATACATCACCGCCACGTGGTTGCTCATATAGCGCACCGTGGCCAGGTTGTGGGCGATAAGGAGATAGGAGAGGCCCAGTCTCTCTTGCATGTCTCGGAGCAAGTTCATTATCTGGGCCCGGATGGAGACATCCAGGGCGGAGACCGGCTCGTCCAGGAGAATCAGCCGAGGATTCAGGGACACGGCGCGGGCGATGGCAATCCTCTGGCGCTGTCCGCCGCTGAACTCATGGGGGTAGAGTCCTACCGCGTGCGGGGAGAGTCCCACCTGGACGAGTAGCTCCTCGGTCCTCTCTCTTAGGGACTGGCGGTGGAGTGGTTGGTTGATCTGAATGGGTTCGGTAATGATGTCAACCACCCGCTTCCTGGGGTTGAGAGAACTGTAGGGATCCTGGAACACCGCCTGCACCGAAGCCCGATAGCGCTTGAGGTCGGCTCCCCTAAAGCCATGGACATCGGCACCGTCAAAGAGCAGGGTGCCCGCTGTCTTCTGCAACAGAAGGAGGATGAGATTAGTGGTAGTGGTCTTGCCACATCCGGATTCCCCTACGATCCCAAAGGTGCTGCTGGCCGGGATTCCGAAGTCAACACCGTCCACTGCCTTCAGCATCCCATGCTCCCGTTGGAAGAGGAGTCCTTTGGTCACCCGGAAATACCTCTTCAGTCCCCGGGCTTCAAGCAAGAATGGTGGCATCTACATCACCCCCCAGCAGCTAACAAAGTGCTCCGGAGCAACCTCTACCTCGGGAGGGTAGCCCTCCTGGCATTTCTCGTCGACCTCACGGCAGCGGGGACGAAACCGGCAGCCCTCCGGGAGAGAACCGAGGGCAGGGGGCTGCCCCTCAATAGATGGAAGCCTCTCCAACCTCGACTCCATGTTCGGCACCGAGGCTAGCAGCGCCCGGGTGTAGGGGTGAGCGGGATGGTCGAAGAGATCCAGGACACTACCGCTTTCCACTATCCTACCAGCATACATCACGGCTACCCGGTCACACATCTGGGCGACGATGCCAAAATCATGGGTGATGAAGATGATGGAGAGTGAGGACTCCCGCTGGATATCCCTAAGCAGCTGCAAGTATTGGGCTTGGATAGTCACATCCAAGGAGGTGGTAGACTCATCGGCAATGACCACCGCAGGCTGACAGGATAGAACGATAGCGCCCACCGCTCTCTGCCTCATCCCCCCGCTCATCTCGTGGGGGTAGTTCTTCAGCCGGTCCTTCGGGGAGGAGATCCTCACCAGCCGCAGCGCTTCCTCAGCCTTGTCCCACAGGCTCTTCCCCCGCAGTCCCTGGTGAGCATGGATACCCTCGGCCACCTGAAAGCCGATGTTGAAGACCGGGTTGAGGGAAGTCATAGGATCTTGGAGGATCATAGAGATGAGCCGTCCCCGGATGTGCCGCATCTCCGCTTGGCTCTTGGTCAGAAGGTTTTCCCCTAGCAGGCGAACCTCCCCGCCCACAATCCTGCCGGCCGGCTGCGGCACCAAGCGGAGCAAGGAGAGGCCCGTCATAGTCTTGCCACTACCCGATTCCCCTACCAGCCCCAGGGTCTCCCCGCGGCGCAATCGGAAACTCACCCCATCCACCGCCTTCGCTACGCCCCGCCGGGTGAAGAAGTGAGTCCTAAGGTCTTTGACGTCGAGAGTAACCTCACCCTCCGCCACCATTTTACCTTATCCCGTACTTATCTAGTATTCCAACTCTAGCTGCCATACACAACTCCTCATAAGCTCTTGCCCGTTCCCACTGGTTCTGAGGCCATGAAGCCCGTCACTGAGCTGAATACACCCGCCCCTGCACAACTATGTCGCGATAATTCGGATCATAGCCGAACCGCCCCATCTCCCACGGTGCTATCTATTGCAGGTTGGCAGCCTGAACATCATCATGATGATGCCTTGCATACTGGCTCCTCCCCGAACGAAGATTCGCAATACTATATTCCCGCCCGGCTCGCGCTGTCAATCGTCCGTCACAACAATAATGACGGTGAATGATTGGGGGCATTTGTATGGACTCTACAACTATCGGCGGGGTCCGAGCGGAAGACTGGTGCCCCGGCGGATGCAGTCTGCAGGTTATGGTTGCCAGATTGTAAACACCGTACAAGGTGCGTTGGTGGGACGCGCGAGTTATAGTGTGAATGATCAGTATTGACTAAGTTCAACCGGATCTCTAGTTTCGCGATCTTGAAGCGACAATAAAGGGAGCGCCATCACGCTTGCTGTGGTAAGAAGACAGCCACAAACTCAAACCTGTCCCGGAGGTGCCACGATGCCACTCCCCATCTACCTGACGGAGTAAGCTTTGGGCCAGTATCTCGGTCTGTTCCGCGATTGTTTCAATCGGCCCCAGTGGCAGTCCTTCCGCAGAAGGATTACCATGCTGCTCGCTCTGATGCAATGCGAGGAACACCTCACCCTCTCGGCCTTGCTCCGCCAGGTCGCCGGTGTGGGGCAGAGGATCGATGGTCTCTCCCGTTTCTTCGCCGCAGCCCCCTGGCAGATGGAAAAGTCGCGGTCCGGTGGTGGCGCCACTACGTTGAGACTCAGTACTCCGCAAATGGTTGACTGTTTATGGGTACAGTTGACAAAAAGAAGCCCCGTGGGGGAAGGTCTCTCCGCGAAGACACCGCTCTTTCCAGAGGGAACCCATGCGGCCACCACGAGGCTACAGTGACTGTGCCATTGAACTCACAGCGCCCCAACCTGGAACTGGCGGCGGAGACGATGCAGCGCCATCTGCCCTTGAGTTTCCCGAGCCCTCGCTGCACGCCGAGCGACATCTGGCACGTGGTCTTACTGGCCGCCGCCCAGAGGCGCTCCATCGACGCAGCGGCCGCCGATCTGTCGGTCGTGCCCGGTCGCCTGAGACGACTGCGCTATCAGGAGCAGCAGCAGATCTTCGCCCGCCATGACGTGCTGGCGCTCGAACAGATGCTGAACGCGGCCCTGGTCGCCCAGCTTCCCCCGGTATCCGCGGGGGACGGCACCGGCTGGCCATCGATCTGACCCTCATTCCCTATCACGGGCAGCCCCTGCAGGACTCCGACGAGGTGCGCCGGGGCGAGGCCAAGTCCGGCACCACGCATTTTTACGCCTATGCCTCGCTCTACGTCATCCGTCATCACCAGCGTGTCACCTTGACCCTTACCTACGTCCTTGCTAGTGAGACGTTGGCAGCGGTGCTGACACGGCTGCTCGATCGGATTACCGCCCTGGGCATCAGCGACAAGCGGCTCTATCTAGGTCGGCAGTTCTTCAGCGTCGAACTGCTGCGGCTGCTCAAGGTACAGCCGTTCACCATCATTCTGCCTGTGCCCAAGCGCGGGCAACGTCTGCTCGCCCTGCTGCAGGGGCGGAAGAGCTAGCGGACCAGCTACGAGGTACCCAGCCCCAAACACAGCGCGGAGGAGATCGCCCTCTATGTCGTGACACGGTACGCCGAGGGGCGTCGCGGAAAGCATCGCCTCGAACACCTGCCGTATGCGGTCGTCGGGGAGTTCGACCGTCCCGTCGTCCTTCTCCGGAAGGACCGCCACGAGCACCCAGGGGGCTTTGGCATCGAGTCCAGCTATCGCCTCGGCAATGCCCTGCGCCCACGGACGACGTCGCGCAGCCCGAAGGTACGCTTGCTCCTGATAGGGCTGGCCGCGATCCTGGTGAATTCGAAGAGTCTTGTCGACGTGTGGGTCTGGCTGGAGTGGGCGGCGGCGGGTGTGCCGCAACTGGGTCCCGGTGGACGCGCAGTGCGCCAAGCCCTGCTGCGCCTGACCCGGCTGCATACGTTCTTGACGCTGGCGATTCAGGCCGTCCATGGCGTTGTCCTCGCTACCCGCCGCCCTTCGTCTGGGCAGTCGACTCGAACGCGACTGATCGGACATCGCAAGCTAGCCTTTGCGGAATACTGAGACTAGGCATGCAGGACTTGGTCCTACGGGAGAAGATATTGCCACACCTAAACCATTACGTCTCCAGACCCGGATTCGAATCGGCATGCGCGCAGTTTCTCTGGCGACAATTGACACACGGACGATTGCCACTGCAGTTCAATCGGCTTAGTGCGTGGTAGAACGACCGGGAAGAGATCGACCTCGTGGGGCTGGATGGAACATCGATAGTGCTTGTGGGTGAGTGCAAATGGACCGAAACCTGGGTGAAGCTGGGTGATTAAGGCTTGCTAAAGCGCAAGGCTTCGGTTATTGAGGTTGGTCCAGACGCACGCCATGTACTCCTTTCTAGGACTGAGCTCGATCTCAACCTGGTTGCTGCTGCGGATGTGGAGCACGTCTTGCTGTATGGGGTCTCAGACCTTTTACCAGCCACTTCAGGCTTGACCCAGATTGCACGCGACTGCCCCCACCTGGCTGAGGATTTGCTGCATGCCTGGCAGACAAGTATAATACAAACGAGACAAGTACCGGACAAGTACGAGAGACTGTGACCGAAAAAGTGCGCTCCTGCCTACCATCGAAAGCAGGGCTCGCA
>SCTZ01000079.1 GCA_004297765.1 Chloroflexota bacterium
CTCACGACGTTCTGAACCCAGCTCGCGTACCGCTTTAATGGGCGAACAGCCCAACCCTTGGGACCTACTCCAGCCCCAGGATGCGACGAGCCGACATCGAGGTGCCAAACCTTGCCGTCGATATGGACTCTTGGGCAAGATCAGCCTGTTATCCCCGGGGTAGCTTTTATCCGTTAAGCCACGGCCCTTCCACTCGGTACCGTGGGATCACTTTGCCCGACTTTCGTCCCTGCTCGCCTTGTTGGGCTCGCAGTCAAGCTCCCTTATGCCAATGCACGCCATGGGTGATTTCCATCCACCCTGAGGGAACCTTTGGGCGCCTCCGTTACTCTTTGGGAGGCGACCGCCCCAGTCAAACTGCCCACCAGGCACTGTCCCCTCGCCGGATTACGGTCGAGGGTGAGAACCAAGATCAAGAAAGAGTGGTATTTCACCGTCCCCTCCACGACCCCCACGAGGGCCGCTTCATCGGGTCCCACCTATCCTACGCATCCTTGACCCAAGCTCCATGCCAAGCTGCAGTAAAGCTCCACGGGGTCTTTTTGTCCAGTCGCGGGTAATGCGCATCTTCACGCATACTGCAATTTCACCGGGTCCCTCGTTGAGACAGCGCCCAGATCGTTACGCCATTCGTGCGGGTCGGAACTTACCCGACAAGGAATTTCGCTACCTTAGGACCGTTATAGTTACGGCCGCCGTTCACCGGGGCTTCGGTTCGAGCCTTTTAAAAGCCCTCCCCTTAACCTTCCGGCACTGGGCAGGCGTCAGCCCCTATACATCGCCTTGCGGCTTGAGCAGAGACCTGTGTTTTTGTTAAACAGTCGCCTGGGCCTGTTCTCTGCGCCCTCCAGGGCTTTTACACCCCAGAGGGACCCCTTCTCCCGAAGTTACGGGGTCAATTTGCCGAGTTCCTTAACGAGGGTTCTCCCGTTCACCTGTGGGTACTTACCCTTGCCTACCTGTGTCGGTTTGCGGTACGGGCGCCCGTGTTCTCGCTAGAGGCTTTTCCTGGCAGCTTGAGCCCGACGCAGTCGCTTTTGGTTGCCCGCCAGCTCCCCATCACGCCTTGGAGTAGTGCCGGGGGGATTTGCCTCCCCGACCTCCTTGAACGCTTAGACGTAGTAACTCCAGCACTACGCTGCGCCAGCCCGTCTGCGTCCCCCCTTCGCTGGTAACGAACGCGGGCGGTACGGGACTATTAACCCGTTGTCCATCGCCTACGCCTTGCGGCCTCGGCTTAGGCCCGACTAACCCTCCGTCGATTAACGTTGCGGAGGAAACCTCAGGCTTTCGGTGACCCGGTTTCGCACCGGGTTTTTCCGCTACTCATGCCGGCATTCTCACTTCCGTCCGCTCCAGCCGTCCTCACGATCGACCTTCTCTGCTGAACGGAACGCTCCCCTACCATCCCGCCTTAGGCGGGATCCGCAGCTTCGGTACCAGGCTTGAGCCCCGTTACATTGTCGGCGCGGGACCACTCGACCAGTGAGCTATTACGCACTCTTTAAAGGGTGGCTGCTTCTAAGCCAACCTCCTGGCTGTTTGGGCAATCCCACATCCTTTTCCACTTAGCCTGGACTTAGGGACCTTAGCTGGCGGTCTGGGCTTTTTCCCTCTCGACGACGAAGCTTAGCCCCCGCCGTCTCACTCCCGGTCACCCTCCGCACGGCATTTGTGGTTTGATTGGGTTTGGTAGGCGGTATGCCCCCTAGCCCATTCAGAGCCCTACCTCCGTGGGAGTCCGATCCGAGGCTGCACCTAAATGCATTTCGGGGAGAACCAGCTATCTCCGGGTTCGTTTGGCATTTCACCCCTATCCACAGCTCATCCCGCAGCTTTGCAACGCTGAAAGGTTCGGGCCTTCAGTCCGTTTTACCGGACCTGCACCCTGGCCATGGATAGCTCACCCGGTTTCGGGTCTACGCGTTGCAACGTGTCCCCCGAAGGGGACCTCGCCCTATTCAGACTCGCTTTCGCTGTGGCTCCGTCGCTTAAGCGACTTAACCCGCTGCAACGTGTAACTCGCCGGCTCATTCTTCAATAGGCACGCCATGAGGCCGTCCTTCCGAAGAAGGACAGACGCCCTCTGACTGCTTGTAGGCACACGGTTTCAGGTTCTATTTCACTCCCCTTAGCGGGGTTCTTTTCGCCTTTCCCTCACGGTACTATCCGCTATCGGTCGCCAAGGGTATTTAGCCTTGGGAGGTGGTCCCCCCTGCTTCCCACAGGATTCCCCGTGCCCCGTGGTACTCACGCTCATCCGCGGGAGCCGTTCCTCTTTCGTCTACGGGACTCTCACCCTCTGTGGTGGGCCCTTCCAGGACCCTTCGCCTAGAGAAACGGTTTGTAACTCCCTGTCACGCTTCGCGGCGTGACGACGGAGGCGTACAACCCCGCCGACACATAGGGCGCGAACCCACTAAGTGCCAGCGGTTTGGGCTTCTCCCCGTTCGCTCACCACTACTAGGGGAATAATCTCTTTTCCTCGGGGTACTAAGATGTTTCAGTTCCCCCACTTGCCTCCCGTACCCTATGGATTCAGGTACGGGTCTCCCGGCATGACCCGGGAGGGGTTGCCCCATTCGGAGATCCGCGGATCGAAGCTAGCATGACAGCTCCCCGCGGCTTTTCGCAGCCTAGCCACGTCCTTCCTCGGCCCTTGGCGCCCAGGCATCCACCGTGTGCCCTTTGTAGCTTGACCTACATTAAGGCCTCGATGAAATCGCAGTTCTTACACACGTTATGCAGTTGTCAACGTGCCCACCATCCCCGTAACACCGGGGACGGGCTCCGCGCGTTGTCCGCGCGCCCGGGGTGGGAAGGGGCTAAGGGTTGGGGGCTGGTCCCCACCACCCATCCGCCTCGATCCTTCTTACCTCGGGCGTCCGGACAACTATTCATTTGTTCAGCACCGGTGCTGGCAGGGGTGGAGCTGAGGAGATTCGAACTCCCGACCTCCTGCGTGCAAAGCAGGCGCTCTCCCAGCTAAGCTACAGCCCCGGCTTGTTCTCGGGTGGGCCATCGTGGACTCGAACCACGGGCCTCGGTCTTATCAGGACCGCGCTCTAACCACCTGAGCTAATGGCCCTTTCAGCAATCGAACCACGGGCCTGTCGTCTTAGGCGACCGCTCTAACCACCTGAGCTAATGGCCCAGACGCGCTCGGTCACCGCACGCAGCCATCTCGGGACCGCTGGGCCCCAGAAACGGGCTGAACGTGACGAGACATCCCGCTGTGGGATGTCTCCGACCCACCTTAACCGCAGAAGACGTGGAAGGAGAGGGTTTCGGTTGGACACTCACCTTGCGGCGAGTGATCGACCTAGGATGGCGGTCGCGCGCCCCTTCAGAAGGGCACGGTACCCGCGTCTCCCTAGAAAGGAGGTGATCCAGCCGCAGCTTCCGCTACGGCTACCTTGTTACGACTTCGTCCCAATCACCAGTCCCACCCTCGGCGCCTGCCTCCCTTGCGGGTTAGCGCAGCGACTTCAGGTGTTACCAGCTTTCATGACGTGACGGGCGGTGTGTACAAGGCCCGGGAACGTATTCACCGCAGTGTGCTGACCTGCGGTTACTAGCAACTCCGACTTCATGCAGGCGGGTTGCAGCCTGCAATCTGAACTGAGGACGGCTTTGCTGGGATTGGCTCCACCTCGCGGCTTCGCAGCCCGTTGTTCCCATCCATTGTAGCGTGTGTGTAGCCCAGGACGTAAGAGCCGTGCTGACTTGACGTCATCCCCACCTTCCTCCACCTTACAGTGGCAGTCTCGCTAAAGAGTGCAACTAGCGATGAGGGTTGCGCTCGTTGTGGGACTTAACCCAACACCTCACGGCACGAGCTGACGACAGCCATGCAGCATCTGTGCTGGCTCCCCTCACGGGGTCGTTTCCCTTTCGGAATCCTACCACCAGCATGTCAAGCCCTGGTAAGGTTCTGCGCGTTGCGTCGAATTAAACCACACGCTCCGCTGCTTGTGCGGGCCCCCGTCAATTCCTTTGAGTTTTAGCCTTGCGGCCGTACTCCCCAGGCGGGACACTTACTGCGTTAGCTCCGGCGCGGAGGGGGTCGATACCCCCCACACCTAGTGTCCATCGTTTAGGGCGTGGACTACCCGGGTATCTAATCCGGTTCGCTCCCCACGCTTTCGCGCCTCAGCGTCAGGACCGGCCCAGAAGGCCGCTTTCGCCACTGGTGTTCCTCCCGATCTCTACGCATTTCACCACTACACCGGGAATTCCACCTTCCTCTGCCGTCCTCCAGCACGCCAGTTTCCACGGCACCCTCCCAGTTGAGCCGGGAGATTTCACCACGGACTTAACGCACCGCCTACGCGCGCTTTACGCCCAATAAATCCGGACAACGCTCGCCCCCTACGTATTACCGCGGCTGCTGGCACGTAGTTAGCCGGGGCTTATTCGTGGGGTACCGTCATTATCGTCCCCCACAAAAGGACTTTACGACCCGAAAGCCTTCATCGTCCACGCGGCGTTGCTGGGTCAGGGTTGCCCCCATTGCCCAAAATTCCTTGCTGCTGCCTCCCGTAGGAGTCTGGGCCGTGTCGCAGTCCCAGTGTGGCTGATCATCCTCTCAGACCAGCTACCGATCATCGCCTTGGTGAGCCATTACCCCACCAACTAGCTAATCGGACGCAAGCCCCTCGAAAAGCGCCTTTCGGCTTTCCTCGCTAGCCTTTACACTAGCGAGCTCATGCGGTATTAGCTGACCTTTCGACCAGTTATTCCCCACTTCTCGGCAGGTCACTTACGCGTTACTCACCCGTTCGCCACTAGCCACCCGAAGGTGACCCGTTCGACTTGCATGCATAAGGCACGCCGCCAGCGTTTATCCTGAGCCAGGATCAAACTCTCCAGTTAGTTCTACTTAAACTGACTTCGGAGCCCTACTTCCTTCCACGTCTTCTGTTGTTAAGGTGCCGTTTTCAGCGACAACATCCACCATTGTAGCACAAGGTTTGTAATGTTGTCAAGCCCCGCGCGGGCAAACAAAAATCCCAAACAATCTTTCCGCAGGACGGCGATTGCTTGGGATCGAGTCGCCGACGCATTAGCACGAAAGATTAGGACACCCGCAGGCGCCCTAGCACGCGGTGCTCTCCGCCTTGCACGGGGTATATTAGCACAGCCCGTTTGGGGTGTCAAGGGGTTTCCGTGGGCAATTTCGCAAGATCTCCAGTTCGGCGTCCCGCTGCGCATCGCCGCGCCGCGGGACGCCGAACGTTCGGGCTCATTCCTTCGAGAAGAAGGCGACAACGGCGTCGAGGTAGGCCTGGGCGATGCGGAGCAAGACGGATTCGTCGGAGAGCAGCTTGGCTTCGCGATCGCTGGTGACGAATAGCGACTCACCTACCACGCCGGGCATGGTCGAGGGACGGGACACGCGCGGGGTTTGCGGTCCCACGACGAAGAGGTGTCCGAACGGCTTTTGAAGCGGCGGGTCGTCGTGAGCGCCCCCGTCGATGGCGTCGGTGTAGCCAGCCAGCTTGAGCTGGCGCATTAAGGAGGACTGAACCAGCAGCGCCAGCCGCCGGTTCTGATCGCCGAAAGGCCGATCAGCACAGTACCACGTGCTCGTGCCGCGCGTCGAGGGCGACGAATCTCCGTTGTTGTGGATGGATAGCAGTAGGTCTGCCCCGGCTGCGTTGGCCACGTCGACGCGGGCCTGGAGGTCGTCGTCACCGTCGATCTGCCCATCGCCGTTGAGGTCGCGCGCTGGCTCGTTGACAGCCCGATCGCTCTGTCGAATGAGCAGCGGACGGTAGCCTTCCCTCTGCAGGAGAGAGGCCAGTTGCCACGCAATGGTCAGGTTGACGTCCTTCTCGACTAGGTCAACCTTCCCCGCGGTGACGTGCACTGCGCCGGACTCAGCCCCGCCGTGGCCTGGATCGATGGCGATAATCTTTCCCGAGGCCGCGTACGCGGATGCGGTGGGGCTGGCTCCAGCAGTCGCGCTGCTCGTTGGCTCCAAGAGTGGCTGCGGCGTGGCAGTGGCCTCTGTGGCTGTCGAGGTGGGCATCAGAGTTGGGATCGCGCTTGGTGCCAGAGTCGGCTCCGCCATGGTTGGTCGCGCTGGCTCCGCGTTGGGTGCCAGGGTCGGGACTTGCGTTGGGACTAGCATCGGCTCTGGCGTTGGCATTAGACTGGCTGAGGATGTGGGCGAAAGAATCGACTGCAGCACAGCGGACGGTGTCGTCCCTGGCACCGAAGCCGAGGCAGTATCGACTGCGGTGAGAGTAGCCGTCTCGATCGCTTTTACTACACGAGGCGCTGCCATTGGCGCGCTTGCACTACAGCCACTCACTGCGACGATGACGAGTAGAACAACCGCAACTACTCCGCTAAATCTGGCACGTGGGAACACCTGTCCTCCTGCCCTGGCTGCCTCTCCGCCACACGGGAGATCCGGTCGGCGGATGATGACAGTCCAAACAAATGTATATTGCTTCGATTTCGGCGCACTCGGATGTCATAGTTGACATTTCGTGTTCGCATGGTATGCTAGTAGCCGTAGTGGTCCTTTGCCCGGGCTACGGCCTGGCAAAGGCGGCTAGACGAATCGGCTTCTCGGGTGCGCAAGGAATCTCGCTTCGAGGCCTGTCTTGCTGGTCTAGAATAGGCCTTTTTCTTTGCCACTTCAAACGCCATCGAGCCAACCACGACGCTCACACTCAGCATTTTGAAGGGAGGCACATGCAAGTAGCAGCAAGAGAAGGCGAATCTTTCGAAGGACTACTCAAACGCTTCAAGTCGGCAATGATGCTGTCTGGGATTCTGCAAGACTACAAGCGGCACGCCACATACGTTCCGCCGTCTGAGAAGCGCCGCCGCAAGGCCGAGCGCGCCCGCAGACGCATGACGAAGAAATCCCGACGCTGAGACCGACTGGGCGTGCGTAACGCTCATCCGGCTCTCGGCGGGTGACAATGAATCGGCATTGGCTGGCCACGCCGCCCACCGGCTTCTGTGACTCCCGGTTGCCCCTGGGGCTCCTCGCCGAGCCATCATGGTAGTCTTTTCTGGTTGATCCTGACAAGGCTAGCAGGTGATCTATGGCCAGCGATAGAGCAACTGTCCGCCTATTATCGGTAGGGGAATGGCTACACGCCATTCCCCTTTGGCTCAGCTACAGACTCCTCCGTGCGAGATCCGCGGCTGTCTCTCCTCCGCATGCCATCTCTATCATGGCCGCACCAGGGCGACGCTGCGCACCGCCGTTGCAGCCGTTCCAGCTTGATTCTTGGCTGTGAGCGTGAAAACGACCCCGCGCGGGTTGGCGGCCGAGGGCGTGATCTGAGTTGTTCCGGCAGCCTGAACGAAGGTCTGCGTGCTGTGCGAGCCTTGATCGTCGGTCCAGGTGATCACGATACTGGACGTCCCCGTCGTGTTCCACGATAGGGTGATCGGACTGCCGGTCGTCGCTCTGGCGGGGACATCAAACGCGGCGATGTAGGGCGGGTCGATGGTGGTCACAGGCAGCGTGGCAGTCGAAGTCTGCCCGGACGCGTTCACCGCGGTCAGCACATAGGATGTGCTGGAGGACACCACCACAGACCGTGTCCCAGTACGATCGACCGGTCCAATACCCGGCTCGATAGAGACAGCTGTGGCGTCGCTCACATTCCAGCTCAGCGTGGTCATGCCCCAATGCGTGAGCAGGTTGGGACTGGCCGTGAAGGACTGGATGGCCGGTGGCGTCCCAGGGACCGGCGTTGGGGTAGGCAACTGGAGCGGCGGTAGCGGCACAGACGGTACGACGGGAGTTGGTGCCGGCGGCATGGTTGGGGCAGGCGGAACCGTAGGCAGCGGCATGATGGGTGTCGGCTCGCCCACGTCGACCGATACCTCGGCCTGGCTCGTCCCAGCTCCGTTCATAGTCGTCAGCACGTAGCGTGTGTTCTTAGCAGGAACGACGACAACGCTCCCGCGCACAGGAACGGGGCGACCGTCAATTTCCGCTTGCGTTGCCCCAAAGGAGTCCCAGGTCAGCGTGGCGCTCTGTTCGGGCTGGACCGTGGAAGGGGATACGTTGAAGCTGAGGATGGCCGGTGGACAGACCATCACCACGTAGACGGTGCTGGTGGACGTGCCAGTCTTGTTCTTCGCGACGAGGATGTAGGCGCCGTCCCGGTCCATCGTAGCCGGCTGACTACCATTCTGGCTAACGATACTCCCGTTGAGCCTGACCTCTTCAGAGTCCAGCACGTCCCACACCAGCAGCACGTTCTTCTTGTCTTCGGCGCGCTGGGCCACAAAGCGCTGGATCACAGGCGGGCCAGCAGTCTGGATCGCCTGTGTGGACGGTGTGCTGGTCGCCGCGGCCGCCGGGACAGTTGGACTGGTCGCTGCCGGCGTCTGATCGGATGAGATTTCCGCCGGATTGCTCACGGATGGTCGAGGTGCAGAGCGAGTAGCAGCCCAGGCCGCGGTGCCGATCACCAATAATAGAACCGCGGTTGCCGTGAGCAGGACGGCTCGAGGAAGCTTGAGCTTGTGCATCGGCGATAGGTCAGGCTTGTCGAGCAGCACTCCGGACACGATGTGGGCCTGCTCCGAATCCCAGTCGGCCCCGCGTGGAGCGGCCATGACCTGAAAATCGCGCTCGATCGAGCGCCGCAGCCATCGCCCCCGCTTTGGTCGTACCCTGAGAGCGACTTCGACGCTCTGTCCCGGCTGCAGAACCACGAACGACGGCTGGAAGTCGAATTGGAGGGCTTCCTCCCGGTCGCGCCCCGAGAGTACTACCTCGCTGTCAGACTCGCCCCAGTTGGTAAGACGGACCTGAAACCGTTCCTTGGTGCTGGTAAGAACACGCGGCTCGAGCTCTATCTCCAGGCCGGCAAACGGCTCAACCTGGAGCACCGCCTCAACGGTGGTGATGTCCTCCGACCTCGAGCGCGAGATAGCTTTTACCGCGAAGGGATACGGACCAGTTCGCACGTCACCACTGCGGGGAGGATGCAGGCTGAGTTGGATCTCCGATTCGCTCTGGGGAGCCAGCGCCACGCTATGAGCGGAGGCCTGGTACCAGAAGGGATCGATGCCCTCCACCGCAATTACGTACTGCTCCGTCTCGAAGGCCCGGTTGTGCAGCGTGAGCGTGAGCGTGGCTGTTCCGCCAGCCTCCACGCGAAGCAGGTTCGATGAGAGTATCATAGTTATCTTACTGGCCATATGTGTCCCTCCCGGCCTTGCCCCCGCAGCACGGGGACAGGACCCATCTTACATCGACACCTGCCCTGCTGCAACCGTTCGCGGTGAAGGTTCGGGAAAGGAGAGGAACGCGATGGGTGTCCGTCGGCTTGCACCGGAATGGTAGATCGGATATGGTAAGGTGTACCGACTCAATTATTGTGGAGGCGAGATGATGCCCAAGAGCTTGGCAAATGTGACGGCAGAGGCGGTAATCGGAGATGTGCTCGCGGCGCATCCCCTGGCAGTCCAGGTGATCGAGAAATACTTCGGCAATGGCTGCTTCACCTGTCCGGGGATGAAGATAGAATCCATCTCTTTTGGCGCGATGATGCACGGCATGGACCCGGAACCCATTGTCCAGGCGCTTCGCGCTTTGCCGGACGTCGAATAGCGAGGAGCGTGGCTGGGGATACCCGCCATCCGCCTACGTCATGCGCATGGCCACGTCGATCAGGGTATGTACGGGGATGCCGGTCGGACCCTCCGGCCGGTAGCGGGTGCCAGTCTCGGCCCAGGCCGTGCCGGCGATATCCAGATGAGCCCAGTGCGTGCTCTCCTGCACGAACTTCTTTAAGAACAGGGCCGCGGTGATTGTACCGGCGGGGCGCCCTCCGCCGTTCTTGACGTCGGCGATCTTGCTGCTGATCTGCTCTTCGTACTCCTCATAGAGCGGCAACTGCCACATCTTCTCGCCGCATTCCCGTCCCGTGTTGACGACGAAGTCCACCCAGTCCTGAGGTGCTCCCATCACCCCCGTGGCTGTATGTCCAAGGGCCACAACGCAGGCTCCGGTGAGGGTTGCCACATCCACGACGTGCGTCGCACCCTCTTTCTGCTGGACATAGGCGAGGGCATCAGAGAGGATGAGGCGTCCCTCGGCGTCGGTGTTCACAACCTCGATGGTCTTCCCGCTCATAGTAGTCAACACGTCCCCGGGGCGCATCGCGTGACCGCTAGGCATATTCTCGGTCATGGCAAGAGCGGCCACGACGGAAACGCTGGGCTTGAGTTGGGCTAGAGCCCGTATTGCGGCGAGGCAAGACGCCGAGCCAGTCATATCGGTCTTCATTTGTTCCATGTTTTCAGCCGGCTTGATGGAGATGCCGCCGCTGTCGAACGTTATTCCTTTACCTACCAGTGCAAGGGTTGCGTTCCCTGGCTGAGCTGGTCGATATCGCAGGATGATGAAGTAGGGAGGCTTGTCGCTTCCCTGAGCGACGCCTAGCAATCCGCCCATGCCCAGCTCGGTCATACGGATCCGGTCCAACACCTCGATCTCCAGACCATACTCCTGGGCAGTCGCTCTGGCCCGTTCGACCATATCGGACGGCGTCAGCTTGTTGGCCGGCTCGTTCACCAGTTGCCGAGCGAAGTTGGTGGCCTCCGCGGTAATCCGCCCGACTGTCACAGCCTGCTGTAGCTCTGGGCTGTTGGAAACGCCCTCGCCCACCAGGATCAGCTCGCCGACCTGGACGGTCTCACGCTCCTGCGTCTTGTATTCGTTCGGATCGTAGGTGCCATAGATTGCCCCCTCTACAGCAGTACGAACCTCCGCGGGTGCCGGACGATCGCTGCGCACGTAGTAGGCCACGCGTGAAGCCGGACGTCCCTGGAAATGGCGAATGGCCGAGGAGGCGACATGGCGGGCGTACTCGGGCGAGTACTCCTCCTTCTTGCCTACTCCGACCACGACGACGAGCGGTGCCTTGATGCGGATATCCGTGTATAGGATCGCCGTCTGATAGCGCTTGCCCGTGATTTCTCTAAAATCGACGGCTCGCGACAGCGCACCATTCAGCGCCGCATCCACCTTTGCGAGAGGACTGTTGGCTGGCTTCTCGTCCTGGAAGAGTGGCACCACCAGCGCATCCGCATCGACATCCTGAAACGGTTGAACGGCCAGGTTAACTTGCACTCTGGAGCCTCCTGCGTGTTGTTGCGTGCGTTGCTCCGTCTGCACTGGACGATCCGATGTGCAAGAACGCCAGACCGAAAGAAGCTATGATCGCCAATGCTGATAATTATCATAACGCAGGCCGCCGCAAAGAGCAAACCAAGTAGGTTGGGCTGGTAAGATGGGTTGTCAACTGCAGACACCGGTTGAGTCGTTCAGCCAAGAGGCTGAAGCCCACCGCGGGCCGTGATGGCCTGAGCCAGGATTCCTGCGCGTAACTATTCAGCCACTTGCCTTAGTGACCTACGGTAGCTCGTCGCGAACAAAGCTGTCCAGCACGCGGGTCCCGGGTATCTGCCTCGGTAGCTATGACCCTTCGCTGGCAGCATGCTAGCACATCAATTGGGCTAAAAGTGAGGCACGGGGCCAACCGCACTCGAGGAACGACGCACTTGGCAGCCGTATCAGCGTGATGCAACACCTAGCCCATTGACGGACGATCGGTCCGGGTCTCGTACGTATGGCAGTAGCCCGCCCGCCAGGATGATCTGTATCTCGCGCGGCGTGAGGGTGTGGCACACCTCGAAGCTGTAGCCGCGGGTGACGTTCTGCACCAGGATTGGCTGACCGCTTTGGAGGCGCTCCCGAATCTCCGGCAACACCAGTTGGTCCCCCTGCGCAATCCGGTTGTAGTCGCTCTCCTGGGCGAAGGTAAGCGGCAGGATGCCGAAGTTGACCAGGTTGGCCCGATGAATGCGGGCGAATGACTTGGTCAGCACGGCCCGCAGCCCCAGGTACATGGGGCAGAGAGCGGCGTGCTCTCGGCTTGAGCCCTGGCCGTAGTTGGCCCCGCCTACCACCACGCCGCCGCCGGTCTCTTTGGCCCGCCGAGCGAAGCTCAGATCCACCGGCGCGAAGACGTACTCCGCCAGAGCCGGCACGTTCGAGCGCAACGGCAGCAGCTTGGCTCCTGCCGGCATGATGTGATCGGTGGTGATGTTATCTCCCACTTTTAGCAGCACCGGCCCCTCGATCGTTTCTGCTAGAGGTCGGCTGGTGGGCAAGGGCTTGATGTTGGGTCCCCGCACGATCTCCACACTGCTCGGATCGTCCGCGGGTGGGAGAATGAACCGGTCGTCCACGATGGACTCCTCGGGCACCTCCAGCGCGATTGGGATCTCTAAGTGGCGCGGATCGGTGATGTGCCCCGTGAGCGCGGAGGCCGCGGCCACCTCAGGGCTGGCCAGATAGACCAGCCCATCCGGCGTGCCGCAGCGTCCCTCGAAGTTGCGGTTGAAGGTGCGCAGCGAGACGCCGCCCGAGGGCGGAGCCTGCCCCATGCCGATGCACGGGCCGCAGGCTGTCTCCAGCAGGCGCGCGCCGGCCGAGATCAAATCGGCCAGGGCGCCAGAGCGGGCGATCATCTCGTAGACCCGGCGCGAGCCGGGGCTGATGACGAGGCTAACGCTGGGATGCACGGTCTTGCCGCGCAGGATGGCGGCCACCCGGCTCAGGTCGCGGAACGAGGAGTTGGTGCAACTGCCGATGGCCACCTGATCCAGCCGGGTGCCTTCCACCGCGCTGACCGTCGTCACGTTGTCGGGGCTGTGCGGTTGGGCGATCAGGGGCTCCAGGGTGCTGAGATCCAGCTCGATTTCGGCATCGTAGGTGGCGTCCAGATCAGCGGCCAGGGGGCGCCACATGTTCTCACGCTTCTGGGCTCGGAAGTAGGCCCGGGTGGCCTCGTCGCTGGGGAAGACAGAGGTGGTGGCTCCCAGTTCGGCCCCCATGTTGGTGATTGTGGCTCGCTCGGGGACCGTGAGCGCCGCGACGCCCGGTCCACCGTACTCTATCACGTAGCCGACGCCGCTTTTAACTGTGAGACGTCGGAGCAACTCCAGGATCACGTCCTTGCCCGTCACCCACGGACGCAGCGAGCCGGTGAGCCGGACCAGCATGACGCGCGGCATGGCCAGGTAGAATGGGCTGCCAGCCATGGCCACGGCCACGTCCAGTCCCCCGACACCGATGGCCAGGGCCCCGACCCCGCCCGAGGTGGGCGTGTGGCTGTCTGAGCCCAGCAGCACGGCCCCGGGCACGGAGAAGCGCTCCAATTGCACCTGATGGCAGATGCCATTGCCAGGGCGGGAGAAGTACAAGCCATACTTTGCGGCGAAGCTCTGCAGAAAGCGGTGATCGTCGGCGTTCTCGAAGCCGGTCTGCAGAGTGTTGTGGTCGACATAGCTGACCGATAGGCTGGTTTGAACTCGCGGGAGTCCGATGGCTTCGAATTGCAGATAGGCCATGGTGCCCGTGGCGTCCTGGGTCAACGTCTGGTCGACCCGAATGGCGATCTCCTCGCCGGGTTTGAGCTCACCGTGGACCAGGTGGTCCGCCAATATCTTGCGTGCTAGGTTCTCTCCCACCCCGGAAACAAAGCCTCCTCATCGATGCGCATTGATATCCAAAATAAGCCAACTCGCATTGTACCACGTGCGAGGCTGGCCGGCGACCTATGGTGATGGCCGTTTGCACTTGAAGTGCTTGGCTTTTCGCCAGATCCGCAGCACCTCGGCCACGCTCCAGGCCTGGGCGATGCACCCGCGGGGCGTATGCGGCTTGACGGCGTCGAAGACTTCGCTGATGCTGCCGACCCCCGCTTCTGTCAGATGGTGCTGGAACGGCAGCAGCAGTCGACCAACGGCGGTACTGTCGCAGCGCAGCCGCAGGCAGGCGTCGGCGTATGGCCCAAGCAGCCAGGGCCAGACCGGTCCCATATGGTACGCCGCATCGCGCTGTCTGCGATCACCTTGGTAGCGGGGGACGAAGCGTGGGTCGTCTGGCGAGAGCGTCCGTAGCCCGACGGGTGTCAGAAGCTTGCGCTCGACCGTCACCAGGACCCGCAGAGCTTGCTCGCGCGTGAGCAGTGCGTGGGGCAAGGAAACCGCGATGATCTGGTTGGGGCGCAAGCTGGCATCGTCGCCGTTCTCCCCGTCCACCACGTCGTACAGGTAACCACCCGCCTCGAACCAGAAGCGCTGGGCGAAGGAGCGCGAGATGGTCTCGGCCAACTCCACAAAGGGCGCTGTCGCGCATCCCAGCTCGATCGACCATCGGATGATCAGGCGCAGGGCGTTGTACCAGAGCGCGTTCACCTCGACCGGCTTGCCGCTGCGCGGCGTCACGACCCAGTCGTCGATCTTGGCGTCCATCCAGGTCAGGACAAATCCGGGCTCGCCGGCGCTTAACAGACCATCGATCGGATCGACGCCGATGCCATGGAGAGTACCACGGGCATAGCTCTCCACGATTTGCCGCAGGGTCGGATAGATCTCCTCCAGGAGGGAGCGATCGCTGGTTTCTGAGAGATAGCGATCCACCGTCTGGAAAAGCCAGAGCGGCGCGTCGACACTGTTGTACTCGACGGATTGTCCGTCCTCCGGGAAACGATTGGGTAGCAGTCCTTCGTGGACAAAGGCGGCCCATGTGCGCAGGATGCGCCTGGCCTCGTCCGGGCGGCCGCAGGACAACGTCAGACCTGGCAGGGCAATAGCCGTGTCCCTGCCCCAATCGGTAAACCAGTGGTAGCCGGCCACCACCGTCTCGTCGATCTCGGCGCCCCGTGCAGCCACAGCCGACCCGTTCTCGGGTCGGAGGGGAGAGCGGATCAGGAACTGGTCGGCCGCCAGCGCCAGATGGGCGGCGAAGTCGTCTTCCCGATCCTCCCCCAGCAATGCGATCAAGCCGCGCCGTCGGTTGACCTCGCGCTCCCAGGACTCCTGAGCGTCCAGCTCCACCTGATCCGCCGGCTCGGTCGTGGCCACTAGCGTGAGCGACTCGCCCGGCTCCAGGTGCGCCTCAAAGTGCCCCGGCATGTACAGGTCCTCGGTGTAGTCCATGCCGCGCTCACGCTCGCGCCGGTAGATAAAATGCCAGTACCACACCCCCACCGGGTGGAAAGCAGCCCCTGGGACGGCCAACACACGATAGGGCGTGGCGCCGTCGAAGGACTGGATAGCACAGCCTCCCTCCACCGCCTCGACCTGAAAGCCCCGGTCTGATGTGCCGGTGGTCAGCGCGTGTATGCTCCGGTAGTTGGTCAAGAGACCCAGCCGCAGAACCAGGGGGCGAGAGCCGATCAGATGGTAGCTGATGTAGGTCGTGTTGCGCTCGTGGGCTATCCACACGCGTTTCTCCAGCGTCATGCCGGCCACGCCGAAACGGCAAACGGGCAAGCCGTGCTCCAGGCGGAACTCTTCCAGGTGAACGAAGCCGCCCGGGTGTCCGGCGGCGTTGGGGTACTCGTTGACGGAGAGGTAGTAGGTATGGTCGCCCAGGTCTACCTCCTCCTCGATCTTCGAGAGGAGCACCAGGCGGTCGCGCGAGCCAGGCAGAGCCGCTACCAGCAGCCCATGATACCGCCGTGTGTTGGCCCCAACGATGGTCGAAGAGGCATAACCACCCAGACCGTTGGTCACAAGCCATTCACGGTCAAGGGCGGCCTCTAGATTCGCGCAGATTGCCCGGCTAATGACGAGAGTTGGCACGCTCGCCTATTGTATCGCCTGTAGAATTTCGTCCACGAAGCGGTCCTCAGGGTAGGCCCCTGTGAACTCCTTGCTTTCATTGATGACCGTCTTCGGGACGGCCATCACATTATACCTCTGTGTCAAGGCAGGGAACTCGGTCGCCTCCACCACGTCGGCCGTGATGTTGGGGTTCTCCTGTGCCAGCTTGTGGGCCACCCGGGCCGCACCAGGACAGTACGGTCAGGTGGGCGTCACGAAGACCTGGATGTGGATGGGCCGATCGATCTTGGCCAGACGCTCGGCGTTCTTCTGGGATACTCCGCTCGTTCCCTTCGAGACGTCGATGATGTCCTCGATTAGCGTGGAGAACTCGTACCCGGATGGAATACCGTAGAAGCGCACCCGATCTCCGCGCGGACCGGAGATCACGAGGGCGGGGATCTTGTCCACCCCTAACTTGGTAGCCATAGCACTCTCAGCGTAGAAGTCGTGGATCTCCAGCTTGATCTTGTCGGAGAGGGCCGCTATTTCCTCCAGCAGCTCACGGGTTTCGCGGCAAGTGGCACATTCCTGGGATCTGGCAGGGAGCGGAGATTCGCTCTGCGTGAAGTAGATCAGCTTGACGTCGTTGACCAGATCCTTGTCGAACCGGCTCTTGAGCAGATTGCGATCCTTATCCGAAATCAGGGCCATCGGCTCCTCCCTTCTCTAAAGGGGTCTCGCGTCCCTCCGGGGTGATGCGCAGGTGTCATACATCAAGTATAGCACCACCGGGTCAAGTCTAAAGCTCGAGCGCCAACTTCGCAACGCTTGTCGCGGCGCACGGCGAGAGGATTGTGGCGCCGTTGGAGCCCATCTCCTCGCGGAGGTGAGGATCCTTGATGAGCGTCCGGAGGGCCTGCACCAACTCCCGAGTAGTGCGGGCCTGGAACCCGCGGTGGTTATCCACCACCAGACGTCCGTTGCCCTTCTCCTGTCCGGGCAGCTCGCGCAAAACTACGATCGGCCGATGGGCCACGAGAGCCTCCGCCACGGAGACGGAGCCGGCCTTCAGGCAGACCACGTCCGCCGCGTGCAGCAACTGGGGCATATTGTCGACGAAGCCAAGCGTTTGCACCGGGATCTGGAAGCGCCGGCTCTGGATCTGACGCAATACGCGCTGGTTGCGGCCGCAGACCACCATCAGTTGCAGCGGCATGCTGGCAGACGAGATTGCCTCGATCGACGTGACCAACGGACCGGCGCCCTCGCCGCCACCCGACAGCAGCACCACGGGCAGGTCCGTCCGCAGTCCCAGCTGGGCGCGCAGTTCCGACGGCATGTCGTGCACACATCCGAAGCGCTCGTCGATGGGCAGCCCGAGCACGTGGATCCGGGCAGGATCGGCCCCGCGCGCCATCAGTCCGTTCTTGATCGATTCGGTGGCTGCCACGTAGGCCGTCGTGCCATCCGCGACCCAGCCGGCATGGGCCGAGACCAGTTCTGTCACCACGGTCATCAGAGACGCCCGAATTCCCGCGGCGGCCGCGGCGCTCAGCGCCAGATGGTTACACAAGGGGTGTACTGAAACGATCAGATCAGGTTGCTCGGCTTTCAGGATGCGCGCCAGCTTGCCATGGTGAAAGAGTCCCGCCAGACGCATCAAACCGCTGAAGAGACGGGGATGATCGGAGCCATGAAAGATGAGCCCCCAGAGCGGAGGGTAGCTGACAATGATGGGCGCGTACAGATGAACCATGCGGTCCACGATGGAGGGTGAGCCGTTGGCAAAAGGGTCGCGAATGGTTGCTTCCAGCCCCTCCACGCATCGGGCGGCCCGCACGATAGCCTGGGCCACGCTGCGATGCCCGCCGCCTGTGAGTGACATGAGGATACAGACCTTCTTCGGCTTCATCCGCCTCCTACCCGCTCGCGTCCATCCGCTTTCCCCCCGAGCGCGACGTCCACTTCTCTTTGCAGGTGGAGTACGCCTCGATGAGGATCACCAGCCACAACCCTCCCAGCAGGTAGGCACCAAGTACATCGCTTGCCCAATGGGCTCCCAGGTAAATGCGAGATGGCCCGACCAGGAGCATCAGTGCGACCGGGACCAGCAGAGCTACGGTCCGCAGCCAGGAGCCAGGCAAAAGTGTCCAGAACAGAAAGAACAGAAAGCCGTAGAAGATCACGTAGTGAGTCACATGCGCGCTGGGAAAGCCATACTCGCGCAGCGTTTCAAACACGTTGACTACATTGGAGGAGGGCCGTGGGCGGGCCACCAGGATCTTGACCAGTTCGGTGATCCCATCGCCGGTCGCGGTCAAGAGAATGAAGAGGACCTCTACCGGCCGGCGCGCGATCGCGAATCCCAGCGCACAGAGGATCACGATGATAGACGACGGGACGAAAAACCCAATACGCGTCACAGCCTCCATGAGCGCATCGAAGATAGGCGAGTCAATGGACTGCAGTTGCCTGGTGATGAAAACATCGCCTGGAAAGGCGTTGGCCTGGTGTGCCGCCACGGCCAGAACCACGAAGGCGATGGCGCACAGCACGTAGACAGTCACAGCCAGTGGGCTGGAGAGGATAACGCGGCGCTGCAGCGCAGGACTGTGCGTGCCGTTCATCGACGCGTGACCAGGCTGGAGACCCGGAGACTCTCCCCGCGGAATCGGCTATCCTGAGCAAGCGGGGAACGTCCCCTTGTCTGATGTGAGGGCTGGTTGTGCATCGCCTGTATTATGGCATACACGCTGAGCTTGGACAAGAACGAGATTACCTTTTGCCACCGGGTTGACATCGCCCCGCCATTTCGCCATACTGAGGCGCACATACCCAGCAATCCCTCGCGGGGCACGTTTGTTAGCCGCCGCGATGCATAGGAGTAGTAGGCCGATGTATTCCGTGTCCGATTCTCTCGAGCTTGCCCAGGCCGTCCCCATCGTTCTGGAAGGACTGCGCCGGCGGCAGCGGCCCGTGGCCATCAAGATCAGAGGGGTCCGCTCGTCGGTGACCGTGCGGCAGGCCGTTATCTTTGCTCTGCGTGAGCGCCTGCGCAACTACTGGACGCGTGAAGACATCGACCGCTATTGCGACAACCTGGATGTGGAGTTGCACGCTGCCGAGTCCGACGGCAACTGGTACGACATCTTCGCATACAGCCGGGATAGCTAGCCTGCGGCCAGCGGTTCCAGGAGGGTGAGCGCCTCCTCAATTCGTCTCGAGCACCTCTCGCGTCCGAGCACTTCCATGGTCTGGAAGAGCGGCGGTGCAATCGTGCGTCCGGTAGTGGCTACGCGCAGGATGCCGAAGAGCTGGCCGGGCTTCAGCTTGAGCTCCTCAGCCAGGGGACGGAAGATGCTCTCCAGGTGGGCAGCGTCGAAGCTGCCGGACTGTGCCAGCTTCTCCCTGGAGATCCTCAGGGCATGGAGCGCCTCCGCGGCCGTCATGTTCTTGCCGATCAGAAGATGGGGATCATAGCGGATCTTCTCCACGAAGAGGAAGCTAGTCAGATCCGCCGCTTCGTCGAGCTTCTTGAGACGCTCCTGGATCAGCGGCACGACCTTCTCCACGAACTCGCGCGAGAGAGGACGAGGAGCCTCGGGAGGCAGCCCAGCCTCCAGGAAGGGCATCAGACGATCTGCTAGCTGATCGACGCTGAGTTGGCGGATGTAGACGCCGTTCATCCAGTCCAGCTTCTCGATGTTGAAGATGGCGGCCGTCTTGCCTACTCGCTCCAAGGTGAAGCTACGCACGACTTCCTCGCGGCTGAGGATCTCGGCCCGCTCGTCGTAGGACCAGCCCAGCAGCGCCAGGAAGTTGAAAATCGCCTCGGGCAGATAACCCTGCTCCCGGTAGGCGGCCAGAGAGGTCGCTCCGTGTCGCTTGCTGAGCTTGGAGCGGTCGGGGCCCAGGATCATCGGCATGTGCGCGAAAAGCGGGGGCTCGAAACCCAGTGCGCGGTACAGCAAAACGTGTCGCGGCGTGCTAGGGATCCATTCCTCGGCCCGCATCACGTGGGTGATCTGCATCAGATGATCGTCGGTCACGTTGGCCAGGTGGTAGGTTGGGTAGCCGTCCGACTTGAGGAGGACGAAGTCGTCCAGCACCGCGTTCTGGTACGTGATGTCGCCCCGCAGCAGGTCGTGGAAGGTCGTCTCCCCCTCCAGAGGGATTGCGAACCGTACCACCGAGCGCAGTCCCTGTGTCTCCAACTCCGCTCGCTCGTACGCGCTCAGGAAACGACAGCGCCGATCATAGCGCGGCGGCTCCTTGCGCTGGATCTGCTCGCGACGCATCTCATCCAGCCGCTCCGGCGAACAATAGCAGACGTAGGCGTCGCCCTGTGCCACCAGCCGCTCGGCCATTTCCTTATAGAGCGGCAGCCGCTGTGATTGCAGGTATGGTCCAAAGGAACCGCCCACTTCGGGACCCTCGTCCCAGTCCAGATTCAGCCAGCGTAGGCTATCTAGAATCTCTTCCAGCGCGCCGGGCACCTTGCGCTCCACGTCGGTATCCTCGATGCGCACCACGAACGATCCACCACCGTGGCGTGCAAAGAGCCAGTTGAACAGAGCCGTCCGGATGTTGCCGATATGCGGCGCTCCGGTCGGACTGGGAGCATAGCGAACACGAACAGGCGTATCAGGCATGTTTCCTCCTCTGGCGGCGGGTGTTGGATGTTAGGGGACCGACCCCCAATCCCTAACACCTGCCCGAGGCCCGCTTCCGGAGGAATGACGGGGCTGGTGAAGCCTCTCACACACTCCGCAAAGGGGCTGTGCAAACTATACGAGACCTGGTCATAATTGTGAGAGGCAATGCTGCCTGGGAGCGCCCGCCTTAGGCAGGCGCTCCCAGGACCCGCCTTCGCGGTCTGCACCAATCGTGAATTATGACCAGGTCTCAACTATACACGATCGGTACAGAAGCTTGCAAAGAGGCGAGGCGGCTTGAACCGGGATTCCGAGACTCGGCAGTTTCGGGACGCCTCTGGACCGATAGCCGGAGATGAGGTAGACTGAATCCAGATTGGTGGATCGGTCGAGATCGTCCGCGTCCAGGAAGCGCCTCAACAGTACTGGCATTGTGGCGCTTTTGGCGCTAAAGTTGAAAAGGACAGTCGTGCCCACTGAGCGGGCATAAGCTTGGGGAGATAGCATGAGCGGCCACAACGTCGAGTTTCCCATGGAAGCTATTCGGGTGCTATGCCAGCGTTATCACGTGCGTGAGTTATCAGTCTTCGGCTCGGTGCTGCGCGAGGATTTCGGGCCCGAGAGCGATATCGATTTGCTCGTCGAATTCGAACCGGATGCGCAAGTCAGCTACCTGGATTTGTTCAGGATCCAAAGAGAACTCGCCACTATCCTTCAACGCCGGGTTGATCTGGTGCCCAAGCGCGGTCTCAGACCGCTAATCCGTGAGTCTGTCCTGTCCAGCATGCAGGTTCTCTATGCGGCGTGAGGAGCTATATCTGGGCGACATCATGCAAGCTGCGGACGCGCTCCGGCAGTTTCTTGCCGATGTTAGGCGAGAGGACTTTCTATTAGATGACCTACTGCGAAGTGCTGTGCTTCAGAAGCTTACGATTATCGGTGAGGCGGTCGCATGTCTGCCCAGGCGACTTCGCGAACGCCACCCTGAGATCGAATGGCAGGACATCGTCGGGTTTCGCAACATAGCGGTACATGCCTACTTCAGCATCGATTGGGACCTCGTGTGGATGGCGGCCATGCGAGATGCTCCAATACTCAGGAGTCAGGTGGCTGGAATCCTCGAGAGGGAATACTCGGGTCCATCTCTATCGGAAGACGTCAGCGACGCCTGACCGCCAAGTTCGTTTTGAGCCGCTGCATCCGCAAGCTCCGCCGTACGTACCCCGTCCCTGCTGGCACCTGGATGATGACTTCTAGCGCAATGTATGTATGTAGGCCAGCAAGTCCTGCATCTGCTGGTCACTTATCTTGTCCGGTCCGAAAGCGGGCATGGCGCCCTTGCCGCTGCGAACGATGCTGGTGATCTGCTGATCCGCAACTCCGATGACCGCGGGCCCCACTCCTTGTTTGCCCCCCGGGTGGCAGGCGTTGCAGTTGGTATTATAAATGGCTTGCCCATTCTGGGCATTTCCTGCCGGGGACGGCGACGCCGGAGCGGCGGTTGGTGATGCAGCCGTTGGTGTCGTAGGTGTCGTCGGCGAAGCTGCGGGAGCGGTCGGTGCGGCCGTCGTGGGACGTGCGGCGGTTGTCGGAGTTGCCGCGGGCGGAGCCGCCGAGGGTCCACAGCCCACCAGTATCGCGACGACGGTCAGCGTAGCGATCGGGGCGAGAAGCACTGTTCGAGTCATGATGGTGGCGCTTCCTCCTCGTGAATCAACACCAGCAGGGACATAGGGCAACGTACGGGTTCTTCCTTCATCGTAGCACGAATCGCAATCTTGCGAGCGGGTCTTGTGATTCTACTCTAGGCGCAAAGTTGCGAATCTTGTATACTAATGTCCACAATCTGCCGGCCCGGGGAACACAGCATGGACGTCACGGCGCAACTCGTCTATTTCTATCCCATCGCCATCATCGCCACCGTCATCTTCGTGGTGGGGCTTCTGTGGCACCTGCACGTGTGGGTGTCCGGTCGGGTTGGCCACGCGCCGCCGCGCTCGCGCGTGGCCAACCTGGGACCGGCCCTCGGGGCTGGCTTGCGTGCGGCTCTGCGTCCCTCCAGCCTGGGCGGGCTACTCCAGGATGCGCTTCTACAGCGTGCCATTCTGCGGCGCGGGGGACTGCGCTGGGCCGTGCATCTCTGCATCATGTGGAGCTTCGTCTGGCTATTCGTGGTGGGCAGCCTGGGCAACATGCTGGCCGAGCGCGGGCTCGTAGATCTGCAAAAGGATACGCCCTGGTTTGCTATCTCCAACGAAGTGGCCGGCCTGCTGCTCCTGATCGGACTGGGCATCGCCGCCTATCGGCGCTACGTCTCCCGTCCTGTCCAGCTTGCGCTCCTGACCACCTGGGAGGATGGGCTCATTCTCGGATGGCTGGCGCTCCTGTCTGTCAGCGGCTTCGTTCTGGAGGCGGTCCGCTTCCTGGACGCGGGTGTGCCGGCCGACGTTGCGACCTACTCACTGGTGGGCTTCGGGCTATCCACGCTGCTGCGGCCGCTTGGTGCCGACTGGACCGCGCTCTACGTCCCGGTCTGGTGGATCCACGGGCTGGGCGCGCTAGTCCTGGTCGCGTATCTACCTTTTAGCAAGCTATTGCACATGGTTGGGACACCCCTCTCGCTGCTGGGGCGCATCGACCAGCCTCATCCGGCTGCCTATGCCGAGCAACCATCCGTGCCTGGGACGGACCGCTTTGGCGCCAAACTCTTGCTTCAGATGGACGCATGCACGCGCTGTGGCGAGTGCGTCTCCTGGTGCGAGTCCTATGCGCATCAGTCGTCGCGGTTCGTGGCGCCGGCCGAGAAGATCAAAGGCTACAAACCGATCCTGAAGCGCGGCGTGGTGCCGTCCGTCCTGAGCGGACTGTTCGGATCCACGGACAAGCAGCGGCTGCGCGAGCTGTCCCAGGGTATTTACGAGTGCACTCTCTGCGCGCGTTGCGCGCAGGCCTGCCCCGCGGGCATCTCGCTGCGCGAGCTGTGGTTCTCCATGCGCGAGGACATGGTGGCCCGCGGCATCTATCCGGCCGGAATGAATCTGGCAAAGGATGCAGTGGCGACCCAGCACAACGTGGTCAACTATCCGAACGAAGAGCGGGCCATGTGGGTTGATTACATGGCTGAGGCTCCGGATGATGCCTACCAGCGCCCGCGGGCCGAGGTGGTCTACTTCGTGGGCTGCATGGCCTCGTTCTCCCCGGCCATTCAGAGCATCCCCGAGTCCTACGTTCAGGTGCTGACCGCGGCCGGCGTAGACTTCACCATCATGGGCTCCGAGGAATGGTGCTGCGGTTTCCCTCTCCTGGTCGCGGGCATGCGCTCCCAGGCGGAGTCCGTCCGGCGGCATAACGTGGAGAAGATCCAGGAGATTGGGGCGCGCATGATCACCTTCACCTGCCCCTCCTGTTATAACACGTTTGTGAACGAGTACGCGCCTCATTTGCCCGGCGTGGAGATGCTGCACTCCACGCAGCTCCTCCAGCGGCTAATCGATCAGGGCAAGCTGAAGCTAGGGTCATTGACGGAGAAGGTAACGTACCACGATCCGTGTGACCTGGCGCGCAACTCCGGCGTCTACGATCCACCCCGCAGGGTGCTCCGCTCAATCCCTGGCGTGGAGCTGGTGGAGCCGGCCGATAGCCGGGAGCACGGCCACTGCTGCGGCGGCGGCGGAGACTTGGAGATCGCCAATCCGGAGTTGGCAGGCTCCATCGCCGTGTCTTCATTGCTAGCCTTCGAGGACACCGGCGCTGGCACTCTCGTTACTGCCTGCCAGCAGTGCAAGCGCATGTTCCAGAATGCCATCCAACAAAAAGGCAGCCAGATGAAGATTCTGGACGTGGGCGAGTTGGTCCATCGGGCCCTAGCGCAGAATGGGTCAGAAGAGCGCTAGACTGTGCTGGCTGGTCTACCGGTTCCTCGGCGGGAGGAATTCCGCCACGTGGCACATCAAGCACAGGTTGTCGGTGAAACCGACGTGATTGGCCGGCACAACTGGCACCTGTGCCAGATTCCCCTGTCCATGGCAGCTCAAGCACCCTATGACAGTAACCGAGGCTGGGTGCTTGACGACTCTCGGTATGCGCGACGACAGCCCCCCCGCCGCAGGTGAACCAGCTTCGTGGCACATCGTGCACGATTGTTCGGTGCGGTTGGCGTGGCTGGTTGGATAAGGGATTATGCCCGAGAGTCCGTGGCATGCTCCGCACTTCCCCTCGCGTCCCTGGATCTCGTGCGTAATTAGAGGAGCCATGCGTCCTTGCTGATGGCACCATGCACACGACTGGGAGGCGCGCCCCCAATGCCCCATGGGATACGGAAAGGCGGCAGTCAGTCCGTGGCACTGCAGGCACTCTTCCTCCCGTCCTTCCACTCGATGCGGCGCGTCCGGAGGGGGATTCAAAGACCCGAACGTGGAAGTTGCATATTCTTTTGCTGGCGTGGCTGTCGCCGTGGTCGGTGCGGAGCCAAGGGTCTGCATTGATGATGGGTTGGTCGTGGGCGTCGCGGTTGGGTTGGGCAACAGTGCTTCCGTGCGCTTATCGAAGTGACAGGAAAGGCAGGTGCCATCCGTACGCTCGCCGTGCGAGTCGGTCACCGACTTGGCTCGTGTCGCCATGCCCTTTGCATGACAACTGAGGCAGCGATCGCCACGCTCAGTGATGTGCGGAATTGGCGGCGCGCCGCCGGTCGGTGCAAAGTGGCAGCTGCCACAGACGGCGCTGGATGTGTAGCCATGCGCCTTGGGCATCGGGCGCATGCCGCCCGTGTCGTGGCAATCCAGGCAGTCCAGCCTGCGCAGCACGCTGTGTGTGATATTGGGCGCGCCGCTCCCCGATGAGCGCAGGGCACGGAAGGCCTGTTGTCTGAGGTACTGCAGAATACCGTCGACTTCGACGGGCGAGAGACCGCCTTGCCCGGGCATGCCTTCGTGCGGCTTGCCATTTGCACTTGTGGTGACCAGCCACGTCAGGTCATCCGGCGTCAGAATCGCAATCGAGGAGAGGAATTCCCGTTTCAGAGCATGGCAACGGCCGCAGCGGCTGGAGAAGGTCTGGGCCGGGGTTTGCGGGCGGGGCGTCGGTGATACCCGCGCGTTGGGATCCACCCGCACCGTGAAACGAACGCTGACCATGGCACCAACGTTGCGTGAGTCATGACCCACGCCACTCACGAGGATGGGGTATTCGCCGGCAGGCGTGTCGCCAGGAATGGAGATTGTGGCGTCGGCGCCGCTGAGGTCGGCCACGCCGTCCGGGTCGGCGCCCTCAGCATCACCACGGTCGTCGAACACAACCGGCGCCCACTCGGGCTTCAACGGCTTCCCATCGAGCGTCAGATGGTACGCTCCCTTCAGGTCGGCGGCCTCCAGCCAGCGGGTTACCCGGCTCCCCTCGGCATTGGCCGCCTTGTCCCAGGCGGGACTCCAAAACGCCGCGCCCTCATCCTGTGGTGACCAGGACTTGGGGTGCGACAGACCGCCCGGCGCGATGCGCCAAGGGGGCTTGGCCGGAATCACAAGCTGGGCCCCGACGCCCCGAAAACGCTTAGGGTCGCCGAGCATACCTCGGAAGTAGAAGTCGATCTCAAAGGACTGACCGGGCGCCATGGTGAGCATCTGGTCAGGGCTCAGCTCGACACCATTCACGGCAACGAAGATAGCCGCGTCGGGGTTGGCACGGCTGTGGCATTGAGAGCACTCCGTCGTGCCCATTCTTTGTCCTGCCTGCGGCTGTTGGTCCCCGAGCTGAGGAGCGCTTGGAGCGTAGGCGAAGAACGAGGCGGCAGCACTGGCGGCGAATAGCCACGCGAAGGGGACGAACAATAGCCACCGGGGCGTCCGCCTGCGGAGGCCGGCGATGGTTCTAGCAAAACCGGCAATGCCCTTCGTCAATGTGACATCCAAACTAGTGGTCCGTGACCGATGAACCGACACGTGGTGGTCCCGACCAGACCTTTGACTGTCATTCTGAGCCGCAGTGAAGAATCTCCCCGGGGTCTCGGCACAAGCAACGAGGAGACCCTTCGCTGCGGCTCAGGGTGACTCACTCTCCTTCTCAGGAGTCGCAGAGCATCAGGACCGTGATTATATGTCTGCTCCGGCAGGGACGGCGCCCCGTCTTCCGGAGCAGTTGGGGAGGAGGCATGAAGCCTCCTCCCCGATTGCAGAATCCGTTATTTGCCCTGCTGGTGGCAGGCGCCGCAGACGCCGCGCTCCGGGTAGTACAAGAGTGCGCTCTTGCTGGCCAGGAACGGTGTGGCGGGGTCGTTGACGTACGGCGAGTCCAAAGTGGCGGTAGTGCCATGCGCGAAGTGGCAGGTCAAGCAGGTGAAACCGTACTTCTTGGTGATAGGAGTGGTGGTCGTGCCGTCGATGGCAAAGCGCAGCGGCACAGCATAGCCATCCCTCCAGGGATAGTTGTCGTAGATAGCATGGTCGCGCTCTTCGGGGCGGATGGCGTTGCTAACGTCCGAGGCGCTCGCTATCTTGAAGTGGCGGCTGACGGTATGGCGGTATTCGAACCGGTTGGTCAGAGCCGAGGACGTGTCCTGGTTCGGGTACACGTACTTCTGCATGCCGTCGTATCGCTGGTAATCCCTATCCCCGGTGTCTTCGTACGGGTCGGTGCTGTCGGACCGCGTCTCAGCCGACGTGTGCCGCGTCAGGTACGTCTTGTGGCAACTGGCGCAGAAGTCGTTGATGCCCTGGGTGTAGAGGGTCTGTTTGAACGAGGTCTGGGTGTATGTGTGACCGCCATAGACGTTGGCGTTCGTGTCGCCGAAATACTCCCTGGATTGGCCATCTTGGGAGATTACGGTGCCGCCGGGCATGCTGAGCACCTGCTGGTTCCTCCACGGTAGGGCCTCGCCCTCGGGAGTCACAACCTCTTTGTCGTTGTTCGGTGCTGGCTGGAAGGTCAGCAGGTCGGTGAAGGACTTCGGCATCTTATGCCCGGGGTTCGCATCCTGAAGTATGCGGTAGTTGGTCGAGCCGTGGGGGTTGTGGCAGCTCGTGCACTCGAATCCAAACCTTGTCGTGGCGACGTCGATGCCCTTACCGTCCACCGTGCCACCCCAGGCGATCTGAACGGCCGAGTCATCAATTATGGTGCCCGAGTCCTTGACGCTGTGCTTCGAGGTGACCAGGGCGCCATTAATGTTGTCGAAGCCGCCCCCGTTAAGTCGGGCGCCGAGTTGGTTTCCGTCCTCGACGTTGAGTGTGGAGCCGGTGGCGCCGCTGCCGTGGCAGCTCACGCACAGCTCATAGATGTTCGGCTGGGTGATCAAGAACTCGCCTACGGCCGTGTGGGCGCGGTGGCATCCCGCGCAGGCGCCGGTGGTGATACCGTATCCGTTGCCGCCGGTACCGTGTGGTCCGGCGTCAGCGAAGACGATGGCCACCGCGGCGAGAGACAGCACGATGGTGGCTGCCGCGATGATAAGTAGCTTCTTCACGCGTTTGTCAACTCCTTTCCTGACTGATGAACGAATCATCGATGGGCGCGATAGCTGGTGGACGTTTATGTACTCGGGTTGGCCGCGGCATCACCTCCTCGGTGGGGAGCAACGGCGGCTCGCGTCTTTGCGAAGCCGGCCTTCGTCCCGCAGGGCGGCCATCACCCCTGCGCCTTGGACGCCAGTCATAAGCGCCCAGGAAGAAATCGACGATTTCGATTATTGCAGTGCGTGCATCAGTGCGCTATCACGCAAACCGATGATCCTGTTGTCACGCTATTCGTGACACTCGGGCAGTACTGCGATGTCAACCAAGGTTGAGTTCAACTGATACCGTACGCCTTTGACTGATCTGTCGCTCTGAGAAAGTGGATGAGAGGCTTCGAGCTGCCGAGATCTCGGAGATCGCTACGGCTTCGGCTCAGCATGACAGGATGTGACGTTGTGGTAAGTACAGAGGATGTCTGAGAAGCTCTCCGGGTGTTCACGTCTCCGCGTCAATCCCGCGGAAGCGGAATGACGGATGCTCGCCGGTTGAACGCCCTATGTTTCAAGGCAACACAAAGCACGGTGGATGCCCGCAAGAGCGGGCATCCACGAGGTCGGTAGATCTCCGGATTTCAGGAACGAGGCACTAGTACACCCAAACCTGCACGCGGTCGTTCACGCGGTCGGTCACGTAGACGCGGCCGGACTGGTCGATGGCGACGCCGTTGGGATACTGGAGTTGTCCATCACCAAGGCCGAATTCCCCGAAGGTGAACAGTTGCGCGGGCCGATCGCCGCCCACGCCGAAGACCGATACCATGCTGTTGGTCGTATCTACCACGTGCAGACGGTTTTGTTCGTCGAGGGCGACACCTCGCGGTAGACCCTGACCGGCGATCACGTCGGCTTTGAGAACCTGGCCGAAGTCCTGATCGCGAATGCTGAAGGCGTCGACGCGCCCATTGTTGCCGTTGCTGACGAAGAGACGATCCTTGTCGTCGACCACGAGGCCGTTAGGAAACTCGAGCTCGCCTGGCCCGTTTCCTCGCTGGCCGAAAGCCCCCTTGAATTGGAGCTGCGCGTCGTACACGAGCACGCGGTGCGTCTCCTTCTCGACGCCGGCCGTGGCGACGTAGAGACGTCCATGACGATCGAAGGCGAGGCCGAGGGGCGTTGCAGAGGTATCCCCAGGGGGTGGCGGCACCCGCCCCGCATACTCGCCGGACGGCGAGTATATGTGGACGGCGCGAGAAGTCGAATCGCTGACGAAGATGCGTCCCTTGCCATCCAGCGCCACGTAGGTCGGTGCGCGCTTGCCCTTATCGGTATCCGGCGGGCTCAGGAAGCCAACCGGCCTGCCGTTGCCGTCGAAGACGCGCACCTGGCGCTCCCCCGCGGACTCCGTGACGTAGAGACGCTGGCCGTCCCGGCTCACCGCAACGCCCAGAGGCCGGCTCACATCATATATGGAGAAGCCAAAACGCGGCGGCGTCCTTTGCGTTAGAGTGCCGACCACGGGCAGCGCGGCGAACGGCTTCTTATTCACGGCATAGAAGGCTGCGAACACAAGGTTGGCGAGCAGTCCTAAGGAAAGCACACCGAATGCCAGCCATAGCAATGGCCGCTTACGGTGCTTCTTCAGCTCGATGGCTGTCTCGGCGGTCCCGACCGCCCTGTCCTCCTGTTCCTGTCTTTCCGACATGTCCTAGTACCCCTTCCTGCTGGTAGTTGCTCAATTCTTTCGGTACGTAGGGGCGGCATTTATGACGCCCCCGCGGGCGTGATGACGATCCTTAACGAAATAACGTGGTACAGGACGGGGCGCTGACCCCGCCGCTCCCTGGGCGTCATGAATGCCGCCCCTACGGAGGGTGTACCGCGCTTAATTGTTAACGACCATAATGCAGCCCCTACGGTGCTGCACCAGATTCATCGGATCCGGCGGATAGGTCGGAAACATCTCAGCTCGCCAGTCACAGAGCGCAACTATCCCCGCCTAATTAGCGCCCAGGCGAGCCAGTGCATCTATTGCGGGGCGATAGTCGGGTGCTAAGGTGAGCATGCGGCGATAAGCCTCGACGGCCCGTTCCTTCTGACCGGCCTTCTCGCGCGCCATGGCTAGCCCCCACACGACTATCGGTTCATCCGTGGCCTGGCTTGCTGCCTCCTCTAACTGGCGGAGCGCACCTGCGTTGTCGCCCTTCGAGAAGGCGACCATCCCGCGGGCGTAGCCAGCGCGGGCGGCATCGCCCATCTTCTCGAAGCTGGCCGCCATTCCCTGGTAAGCCTCGACGAAATCAGGCACGAACTCTGTGGCCGTCGCGTAGGCGCCCGCGGCGTTGCCGTACTCGCCTTTTCCTTGATAGGCGTGGCCGAGTAGCAATAGCGCATCGGCATCGGTGCGCTTGATCTTGAGAGCCGCCTGGAGCCTTTCTATGGACTGGTCGTACTCGCCATGCTTGAGATAGGCTTCGCCGAGGTAGTAGTTGACCATTTGCAGACGGGCATCGAACTGCGCGAAGTCACCTGTGCTCACTTCGATCGCGTGCTTGAAGGCTTCCTCCATCTTGGCGATATCGCCCTTGCCGCGATAGGCAAAGCCGAGGCCGATGAGGGTGCCCACGCGATCAGGATCAGCCTTCAGGACCTGCTCGTATTGGGTGATCGCTTGATCGTACCTCTTCTTCATGAAATAGGCGTCGGCCACGGCCAGGCGCGCGGCCAGGTTCTCCGGATCCCGTCTCGCGAGCTCTTCCAGCCGCTGCATCTCCCGATCAACGATTGAGACGTTTTGATAGCGGTAACGATCGATCACATAGAAGGCCGCCAGTCCGATGGTCATGAGAACGAAGGCGACCAGCATGAGCTTGACAGCGCGCTCCAGGGACAATCCTGACGAAGCATCCTTCAGTACGCTTCCCATTTGTTACTCCTTTCCAGATTCCGAGAGGGCACATCCTGGGAGCGCCAGCCTCAGGCTGCCGCTCCCAGGGGGCCGGCCACTGTCTTTGACCACACTTCAGCAATATCTCAAACGGTCTCGGAGGTGGCTGCTGGAGAAACTGTCAGCGCCTATTCTCCTGAGATAGTTTCCTACTACAACGTTGTTCCTGGATTGCAGCCATGCCGAATCAGGTATTACACGCTCCACGGACCCGACCGTCGTCAATATCCAGACATCATTCCTCCAAGCGGTGGGTGACCGGCCGGCGTCGGATCCGGGTTCTCCAGTCGTGCAATGCCCACCCGTGCCCGCTCGTGTTGAGGGTCGGCCTCGAGCACAGCCCGATACTCGGTGAAGGCCCGCTCGGTTTGGCGCTGCTTTTCAAAAGCGAAACCCAGGGCGAAGCGGGCCTCGGTGTCGCCGGGGTCGGCTGAGAGCAACTCCTCCAGAAGCTTCTGCGCCTCGGCAACGCGTCCGGCATTGGCGTAGTCCAGCCCGAGGTAGATGCGGCCCAGCCGGTCGTCCGGGACGACGACCAGGGCGGTGCGTTGGGCACCGATGGCTTCCGACGTCAACCCAAGGCGGCGAGCCATCTCCGCCAGCCCCTGGTTACCGTAGTACGAGTAGGGATACATGCTGACGACCCGTCGGTAGTCCTTAAGTGCGTCAAGCTGGTGGTCCGCACCGTACATCTCGTAGAAAGCGCCGCGCCGCAGGTAGAGCGCGGCAAACTGGGGATCGAGGTTGACTGCTGAGTTCATGGCCCGAATGGTCTCGTCTAGATAGCGGGTTTGCGGGCCGCTATCGGGTGATCCGCTATGGCCGCCGATGGCCAAGATAGCCAAGGCCGAGGCGTACATCTCATAGTAGTAAGGCTGGTCTGGCACGAGGGCTATGGCCTCGCGATACTTCTGGAGTCCCACTTCGGGATCGGGTGCGTCCTGCTGACTAAGAAGGAGCTTCTGTCCCTGCTCGATGGCGTAGTCGGCTAGCCACAGGCGGACGGCGCCAAAAGCCAAGTAGGCAGCGAGCACGACGGCAGCAATGCCTACCAGTAAGCGGAAGACCGCCCGTCCGGGAACAGTGAGCGCGAAGCGCGGTCTTTGGCTGGCAGTTGCAGAAAGCGCTACGGCGAGCCCCATCAACAGCCACCACTGGGAGGCGGTGCCGATGACGCCGAAGAAGAAGAAGTCCTGCGCGAGGTAGCCGAACCAGGCGGATAGAATGGCGACTCCGAGCATGCGCGCCCGCGGGCGAGCTTCGCGCCGCAACCAACGCCACATCATTAGACCGAAGGCGCCCAGGACGACGAGATAGGCGATGAGACCGAGCAGTCCGGTGGTCACCGCGAGTTGCAGGTAGTTGTTGTGGGCCCGGTCGGGGTCATGGTCGCGCCCCTCGCCAGCGGCGTAGGCCGGAATGATGTGCTTGTCGATGACCGCGCGGAAGGTGTTCGGCCCCGTGCCCAGGATGGGGTTCTCGGCGACGAGCGGCAGCGCGCTCTCCCAAATCTGAAGACGCACGGCCGCGGTTCCGCTGCTGATGTCACGAGTGGAGGCGGCCCTTTCGAGAATGGAGCGCGCGCGGGAGGGCTCGGCCGCGGGGGCCGTATGTTGCGTGGCAACTGTTTCAGCGCGAGGAAACAGGGGAAGCACTCCAAGCAAGGCAAGACTGAGGGCAAGCGCGACTACGATCGCCAGCAACCAGAAGACGCGCTTGGCCAAGATGCGCCACTCGATCAAGAAGATCGGAAGGCCGGCCAGAAAGCCGAGCCATGCGGCGCGGGTAAAGCTGAGGGCGAGAGCCGCGACGAGCACGACGAAGACGATAGCCCAAACGATACGTGCCGAGCGCCGCGCGCTCGCCAGGAACAGCCCGAGTGCGATAGGGGTGGCCAGTGTCAGGTAGGCACCTAGGAAGTCCGGGTTGCCCAAGAAAGACGCAGGGCGCCCGTCGAAGTACTTGGCGGTGTCCAGCACGGCAGCGACGCTGAGGTGCTCGGCGAAGACCTCGAGGGCTATGACCAGCGCTGTCAAGGCCATAACACTGACAGCGGTGAACACGTGCCGCCGCAACGCGTGGGCGGCCAGTAGGTAGAGCAGGACGTAGTTCACGATCGTGTATAGCCCGTCGTAGCGCGAGTACTCTCCGTTCAGGCTGTTGGTCGGGCTAATACTTTGTATCGTGGTGACGACCAGCACCGCAAGGTAGGCAAGGATGGGTACGTCGAGCATGGTGCGGCCGAGCACAACTTTACCCTTGGCGAGCGCCACCGCCACCAGCGCCAGTAGCGCGACAATGGTGAGCAGCCGGAGAACCACTAGCTTGGGGAGATCGAACATGTCGTTGGTAATGCCGGTGAAGATGAGCGGCACGGCCAGGAAGATGGCCAAGGTCGCGTAGACGGCGACCTGCCGTGCCGCCACATCGAGTCGCCATCCGGTCGTCTCAACTGCTGTAGCTGCTGTTTGAGTGGCGTCGCGAGTGAGAACGCTCACCGTAGATCCTTTCCTGCTCGTTTTCGCAGTGGCGTCTGGTCCATCCGACGTATCAGGACCTCGCGGCGGCAGACTCTCGCGGGGCGCCCTCGGAGATCAGCGACCGTCTGTCCCTACGTGAGGAGACTTGGCGGGTGAACCGCTGAGTTCGTTGACAGCCTTGCTTGCTGCTGCCTTTGCCATGATCAGTGTAGGCTTCGGAAGGTTGGAGGGGAATCAGGTTTGGACTGTATTCGCGTCGGCGGAAACCCCGTTATGTCCCGTCACCAAAACCGTGACAATCTGTCCTGGATGTCCTTGGAGCGAAGGCAACCTTATGCCTCCCGGCAAACAGAGAAAAAATGGGCGCTCAATGCGAACGGGAGGTGGATGATCATCCGCCTCCCGCTCAATCTATCGGGTCTTGGGCCTCAGGTGAGGCGATTACTCAAAGGTCAGCTTCGTCACTCCATACTGCACCGCGTGGCCGATCTGAGCGTTGTCGAACACCGCCGCGCCAAATAAGTACTCTTTCTTGAGGTCGTCGAACTGAATGTCGGTCTTACCACCTGTCACTAGCTTGCGGCTCCACTCGAGTGTCCACACGCCGTCCTTCCAGACGCCCTTGGCAGATATGTCGCCACGGTCTCCTTGGAGTGCTGTGGTGACAATGCCGGGTACTTCGTCGCCAGCTTTGTACTTGGAGTCGTCGAACGGAACTTTCTCAGAGTCTAGGATGTAGTAAGGTGACGCTGGCTTGTTGTTCGGCAGACCATAGACTGGAGTCGCTTGCCCCTCCTTCTTGTTGTCGGCGTAGCCACCTCCGGTCTTGGGATCGCTCTTCCGCCCGGCGTCTCCGGCCTTGCTGTCACTGTCGAGATACTGGTCGTCGATCTGGCCGACGGGTAGGGTCCGCACGCTCTTGACATGCCAGATGTCGCCCAGCTCGCCCTCGGCATTGGTGTACTTCAGAGGACGATCGCGACCCGGCGTCGTGGCGTGGCAGGTAGTCGCACAGCCCTGCTCGTTGAAGCCCTTGATGGTGCCGCCAATGCTCCACTGCAGCGCGAACTTATCCTCGTAGTTCGGGTTGGCAGGGAGCTGCTTCCATGTTCCGTCCTGCTGCTTCTGCCAGGGCTGCCGCTTGGAGCTCTCTGTGGGATCCTTGTACTGCGCCAGGAAGTAAACGGTATCTTGCGTGTAGAGGGCTTTCATCGTCACGTCGGTCTCACTCTTGTTGATCCCGCCGTTGACGTGAATCGTGATTGGCTTGGCTTTGGCCCAGGCGTCCTCAACCGTAGCATCCAGTACAGGAGCCTTGTCCACCTTGGCAGCCACGAGGTTGAGGACCGGCGCCTTCTCCGCCGCTGCTGCCTGGTGACACGAGCGGCAGGTGTCATTGGTCCGGCCAGCATGGCTTGCCGGTGCAGGCATGAAACCACCCTGCTTATGACAGGCAAGACAATCTGACCTTTGCTCTATGGGCTGGTGCGAGCCCTTTACCGTGGGAATTCCGCCGGCCGCCTGACTTGGTGCAGCTGAGGCCGTCGGTTGCGAAGCCGCGGGCGATGGGGAAGCCGAAGCCGGCTGCGAAGCTGCGGGCGATTTGGAAGCCGGAGCCTGTTGCGAAGCGGCAGGGGATGGGGATTGGGGCGCCGAAGCCGGTTGTGCCTGAGGCGAGGCGCATGCCGCGAGCAACAACACGCCCACTGCCACCACCAGAATGAAGAATAGTCTCTTGAAGTTCATCTTACCTAACCCACCTTCCTTGATGACCCGAGCGGGCTAAACATCGCTCAACTCGGTAGTCTTATTATCGGGGGGCACTCATGGGCGCGGTATCACGAAAAGCGATGATCTTGATGTCACGAAAAACGTGACCGCCGGTAAGAAGCATGAGGTCTATACCCTATGGGACGGCTTTGTGGCTGGGTCATGCTGTCACGGTTTTCGTGACATCTGGATGAAGACCGAGGGTAGAAGAGGCGAACAGATGGGGAGGATACTTATTCCTCGGGGCGTAGAAGTCCCTTTCGCAGCGCGTAATGTACAAGCTCAGCGCGGCTCTGAAGGTTCAGCTTCTCCATGAGCCGGCGGCGGTAGGTTTGGACGGTGTTGCAACTGAGAGAAAGTCGCTCACCGATTTCCTGGCCGGTGAACCCCTGAGCAGTCAGCATGAGCACCTCCCGCTCGCGTTCGCTAAGAGCCTCAAAGCTGTCTTTGGTCTCTCCGGATTTGGCTCGCTCCAGGTAGTCTGTCACCAGCAGGCGCGTGGCCTCCTGGCGGAGATAGGCGTGGCCTTGGGCAACCGTGCGCACGGCCTCCACAAGCTCTTCGTACGCACCCGTCTTGAGTACGTAGCCCAGTGCCCCAGCCTCGAGCACATGAAAGAGATACTGATCGTGCGCGTGCACGGTGAATATCAGGACTTTGCACGGCAGTCCGAGCAACTTGATCTGGCGGGTGACTTCCAGCCCAGTAAGGCCGGGCATGGCAATATCTAGCACCGCCACGTCTGGCGTGTGCGTTCGAGCCATGCGCAATGCCTCGCGACCATCACCGGCCTCGGCGACGATCTCTATGTCCGGCTCAGCAGCAAGCAACTCTCGTATTCCCAGTCGTAATACCGGATGATCATCTGCTAGTAGCACTCTTGTCTTCATCTCTACTGCCTTCCTCCTACTGCCGCGGCCGCGATCGGTATCTCTAGAGTAATCCGAGTGCCTCGCTGGATCCGGGAGTCGATTTGCAAAGCCCCACCAAGCAAGGAGACGCGCTCACGCATACCAAATAGGCCAAGTCCTCGCTCTTGAGAATGCGCCAACTCGTTCACGTCGAATCCGCAGCCGTCGTCCTCCACAAGGACACGAACGCCGCCGTGTGCTTGTTCCAGGGTGACATCCGCTCGACGCGCTCCCGAGTGCTTTGCTACATTGGTAAGCGCTTCCTGCACTACCCGATAAATGGTTAGTTCTACATGCGCTGGCAGACGGTCGCGCAAGCCTCCACTACATACATTCACCGACAGTCCGCGCGGCGCAGCCAGTTCTTCAGCGTACCAACGGATCGCCGCCGGAAGCCCGAGGTCTTCGAGGGCCGCCGGTCGCAGCTCGAAGGCCATGCGTCTAACGCCCTCAGTAGCCTGCGTTGCAAGCTCGACGAGGTGCTTGCTTCTATCTAACACCTCGTCGAGAGACTCCGCGCGCTGCAACATTTTCAGCCGCAGCAGGAGCGAGCTAAGCAACTGCGCGGTGTCGTCATGTAGCTCTCGCGCGACCCGTTTGCGCTCTTCCTCCTGGGCATTAAGTACCTGAGTGGAGAGCCGTTTCAGTTGGTGGCTCGCATGCTGTAGCTCTCGTCGCTGTTGAGCTGCGAATTGTCGTAGCACTCTGAGAACGAAGAAAGTGATTCCCGCGGCGGCGAGCGCCCGAAAGACCGCGGCATGCAAGCCAACGGTGGCAAGAAACGAGGTGTAGTTCAGCACCGACGCCGGAAAAAAGTTGGCTGGAGGAACGATGAGCCCTGCAACGATCCCCTTGAAGCCGAATACAGCGGCCCCCCAGGTGCAGTCATGAGCAATCTGGGGCATGCCCATGGATTTGAACAATCCACGCTGGCTCAGCAACGCGAGAGCGGAGAGAACTGTGCCCGGCACGTAGAATACATACCGAGCTGTGACTGTACCGTGCTGTATCACCTCGTTGCTGAACCCGAGGCCACCGGAAGTCAACCACAGCGTGAGTAACCACAAGGGCAGCAGCAAGAGACCAATCCAACGTACCAACTGTGCTTTGTATATGCTGGACGCCAGTAGCGAAGCGCCAAACTGCACCAGAAGGAGTCCGGAGATGACCATCATGGACAAGACTAGCAATGGGAGAAGATCGCTATGAGGAAAACCCATGTGCTCCTGGGGCATTGTCTGCACTATTACCAGCCACTCGACGGCGCTATGGGTGAATCCAAAACCGGCCAACCACCACAGTGATTTTGAGAGTGGCAGCGTGCTATGGCGCGGGATCTCCTGAGCGATAGCCAACCCCATGGCAAAAAGGACCAACCCGTATGGGAAAAGCACGTATACGATTGAAACCGAGTTCAACTCAACCGCACCACTCAATAAGGTCAGGGGCAAGCCGAACACAGGATATCATCTTCATGGTGTCTTTGGGAAGAGCTCTTTGCTCTTTGGCTCTTGGACCCTCCGGTCGGGTGATTTTCAAGAGAAATGTGCGTCCCGGCACGGAATTCCGGCCTTGATGCGCTGCACAAGCCCCCTCCAGGGCTATGCGTTCTCCGCGCGCCTCGTATCACGGCCAGCCCACCCGGGGCTGAAGCCGCCGGGCTAAGTCAACGAAGCCGGCTAGAAGCCGGCTGAGCACGGCACCCAGCCCCCTTCGAGGGGGCTTCGTTGGATGAGCCCGGCGGCTTCAGCCCCGGGCGGTCGCAGTATGGCGTGACGCGCCGGACAACGCATAAACCCTAATGCCCCCTTCGCGGAGCCTGGACATCCTGCACGAAACGTCGTAAGCTAATATATGTGACGATCACCTGAGATGCGGATTGTTGCCAGGCTTGGCCGCATGCCCCCCCCAATCCGCACTCCGGAGCCGAGTCTCCGACAATCCCGAATCCGCATTCCGCGATATGCCTGGTCTGCTTCTTGCATCGGCACCAGTTCGGAGGACGGGTGTGCTCGAACGTTTCATCCCCCGACAGCGTTTCCGGTATGCTTTGCTTGCCCTGGTTGGGTTGGTCCTTGCTGCGGTCACCATGGGGACCGTGGTTAGCGGGGGACCGTCCTCGTTCGCAGACAACGTTCTGATCGAGGCAAGTCGCATCGGACTCGTCGACGTCGACGACCTTTCGAAGCATTCCAGCCAGGAGGCTGCGTCCGCCCTGGCCGAGGCTCGCTTCCACGAAGTAGAGGGTGATACCGGTATCGCCATCGAGGCGTATCGCGCGCTCGTCACAGCATTCCCGCGCTCGGTGGAGTCCGTAGATGCCTACCTTGACCTGGGCCGGGCTTATCTCTCCTACGGTCAAGCCAGCGAGGCCGTGCAGGCTCTCGAAACCTATCAGAGGCAGAAAGACAGGCAGCAATCCTCCAACGCCGACGTCGCCGCGGACGACGCGCTGGCTATCTCAGACTTTCTACTCGGCCGAGCCTATCGGGAAACCGGCGATGTGGAGCGTGGGCTGGCCGCGATGGAGCGCTACCGCGCTCGCCAAACGCCCGCGGAGCCCTACGTGCGCCTGGAGATGGCCGAGGCTCTGCTGAGCGCGCAACGCTTCGCGGAGGTCCAGGACCTGCTGGAGCCTGTCACGCGGGCTGACCTGCCAGCGACGGCCGCGGCGCGAACGCGGGAGATGCTGGCCCAGGCCGCACAGGGGCTGGGGGATGCGAGCGCAGCCGCGGATTGGCTCCTCCGGGCGGCAAAGGCCGACAGTCACGTCCAGCGGCAGGCGGATCTAACATATCGAGCGGCCGTGCTGTATCACGACGCCGGACGAACGCTGGACGCCCAGCGGCTCTTTCTTTCCCTGGTCACCGAGTACCCTCGCCTGGCCATCTCGGCGCAGGCCCTGGATCAACTCGACGCCCTGCAGGTTCCCGTGAGCGACTACTTTCGTGGAGACATCTATTACTGGCTGGATCGCAACGACGACGCCATCGTGGCCCTGGACCGCTTGTTGAGGGATGCGCCGGACGACGACCTGGCGCCCCAGGCATTTTACTATCGGGCTCTAGCCTATCGTGACAGAGGTGACCGCGCGACCGCTGCGGCCAGCTTGCGGGAGATGGCGCGCGTCTTTCCGGGAGCCGCGCTCACGGCCGATGCACTGTGGCAGGCCGGTCAGATCCTGGAGGGTCTGGGCCAGATCGACGAGGCGATCGCGAGCTACAAGCAGTTGACCACGAGCTACCCCTCCAGCGATCGTGTGGAGTCCGCGTTCTTCCGGCAGGGGCTCCTGCAGTATCGATCTCAGCGCTATGCCGACGCTGCCCGTACCTGGAGTATCCTGGCCGCCTCGGCGTCGAGTGGCACCTCCCGCACGCGGGACCTGTTGTGGGTTGGCAAAGCGCTCCTGGCACAGGGGCAGAGCGACGCGGCGCGGCAGCGCTTCGACGAGGCCGCGCGGTCCGGCAGTTGGGACTACTACGTGTTGCGTGCCCGCAACTTGCTCGACAACGCGGGCCAGCCTGGCGGTAGCTATCGATCGGCCCAGTTGCGGGGTCTGAGCGATGCGGACCTGGCCGAGGCCGCCATGGCGCTTGCGGCTTGGGGGGCTCGCTCGCGGCAGGACTGGGCGACACCGGACGATGGTCTGAAAGCGGAGCCGGCGTTCCAGCGCGGTGACGAGTTGATGAAGCTAGGTCTGCGTGACTACGCGTATGGGGCCTTCGGCGCGGTGGGGGAGTTCAACCGGCTGCTGGACCGGCACAGCACCGATCCCGCCACTCTCTACCAGTTGTCACTCTATTTTCGGGATCGGGGGATCTACTACCTTTCTATCAACGCGGCCTATCGTCTGCTGCAAGTCTCACCCGTTCGCTCTCAGGCGGAGGCGCCCACTTTTCTTCTCAAGCTGCTCTACCCCGCCTACTACGCCCGGCAGGTCGACGATGCATCCCGCAGCTTCGGTGTCGATCCGCTGCTGGTCCTGGCGCTGATCCGTCAGGAGAGCTCCTTCGAGGCCGCGGCCGGCTCATCGGCTGGTGCACTGGGGCTGACCCAGGTCATGCCTTCGACAGGCAAGTCGATCGCCCAGGCGCTGGGCGTGGGGGACTTCCATCCTGAGGATCTGCGCCAGCCGTCGCGTAGCGTTCCCTTCGGTGCCTGGTATCTGGCTGATGCGCTGAAGACGTATCAGTCCAATGCGTTGCTCAGTCTGGCTGCCTATAATTCCGGTGGCGGCAATATCTCCCGCTGGCTGCAGGGCAACCCCGATCGGGATCCCGACCTGTTCGTGGAGAGCATCTCCTTCGGCGAGACCCATAGCTACGTGCGGCTGGTGCTGCAGAACCTGGCCATGTATGAGCGGCTGTATCTGTATTAAGTCATTCTTCAGTGTCCACTTTTGTCTTGAATAGGCGCACAGTGGCCACTCTCCGTCCATCCATGGCCTCTACCACTAATCGGTACTTCTCGAGGATGACCTCGTCACCCAGTTGGGCCACGCGACCCAACTGGTCCATGATGAGTCCGCCCACTGTATCGTACTCTTCATCCTCCAGCCTCAGTCCGAAACGCTCCTTGAACTCGTCGATGGGGAGGAGCCCATCGATTAGCACCGTTCCGTCCGGTTGGGGTCTGACGGCTTCGTGCGGTGACTCGAACTCATCATGCACCTCGCCGACGATCTCCTCCAGCAGGTCCTCCATCGTCACCAGCCCGGCGGTTCCACTGTACTCGTCGATCAAAATGGCCATCTGCGTGCGACGGCGGCGCATCTCGCCCAGTATTATCTCTGCGCTCACACTCTCCGGCAAGAGCAATGCTGGACGCATGATGCCGCGAACTGAGGAGGCCAGGTTCTCCTTCTGCCGAACAGCACGAACGAGGTCGCGCAAGTGCAGGATGCCCACGATGTTGTCCAGGTTCTCTTGGTATATCGGCACACGGGAGTAACCTTCACGGGAGATTATCTCCAGCGCCTCCTCCAGCGAGGTGTCCACATCGATCCCAACCATCTCGGTGCGTGGTACCATCACCTCATGGGCCCGGGTTTCCCCAAACAGGAATGCGCGATCGATCATCTCGCTCTCGACCGAGTCCAAGACTCCTGCCTGACGGCTAGCCGTCACCAGGTACCTTAGCTCTTCGACGGAGTGGACCATTTCCTCACTGGTCGCCGGGTTCAAGCCAACCAGGCGCAAGACCCAGTTGCCAGCCCCGTTCAGTAGCCAGATAGCGGGGCGAAATAGAATCAAGAACAGCTCCAGAGGCTTGCCCACGGCCAGCGCCGTGCCCTCTGTGCGCTGTAGCGCTAAGCTCTTGGGAGCTAGCTCACCGAGAACGATGTGGAGCGCCGTGATGATAGCGAACGCGATGGCGACCGCCAGGGTGTGAGTGCCAATCCATGCCCATTGCGCGGGCAGAGCCTGAAAAGCCGGCTCGACAAGTCCGGCCAGGGCGGGCTCGCCGATCCAGCCCAAGCCGATGGAGGCCATCGTGATACCAAGCTGAGTTGCCGCCAGGTAGGTATCCAGGTGCATCACGCCGCGTTGCACGGCTGAGGCCAAAGGGTGTCCCTCGGCAATCAATTGCTCGACTCGGCTTCGGCGTATCGCTACCAGCGAGAACTCGGCGGCGACGAAAAAGCCATTGGCCAGGACCAGCGCGAAGACCGCTAGGAGACGGAACAGAATGTCCAACTCGTTACGTATAGGCTCCTTCCGGTTGCTGAATAAGGGAAGTTGTCGTGCGCTTATGATACCAGGTTATGCCCGTCGGACCCAAGGACAGGGGCGCGGGCAGCAAGAACACCCGTGTTCCTGTCTTCTGCTGGGATCATGCGATAGGCGCTTCCCTTACTCTTGCACCGCGAAGGCACGCACGGCGAAGGCAAGCATCAGAGCCGCGAAGACGGCCAAAATGACGATCTCCTCGGCGATAGTCAACGTTCGGCCAAAGATCTCGACTCCGGCAACCGCCTGAGCTGCCGACACGCTCGACGCCGACAGTATGACGCGCCGGATTGGATCGATGCCGTAGGTGACCGGGTCGAGGTGGGCCAGGACCTTGAGCCAGTCCGGAATGCCCACCAGCGGAAAGAGCGCGCCGCTCAGGAAGAACATCGGCATCATCAGGAATTGCATGACGACCTGGAAGCCCTCCATCGACTTCAGCCGGGAGGCCAGGGCGATGCCCAGGCTGGTGAGCGAGAAGGCCAGCAGGAACATCAACGGAATGACCTGGATGACAACCAGCGGCGTCAGTGTGACATCCACCAGCGGCGCCATCACAAGAACGATGCCGCCCTGCAGCACGGCCTGGGTGCTGCCGCCGAGGGCCTTCCCGATGGCCACCGCGCTGCGACTCAGTGGCGCGACCAGCACTTCCTTCAGGAACCCGAACTCCCGATCCCAGGCGATGCTGAGGGCCGAGAAGATCGAGGTGAACAAGAGCGCCATCCCGACGACGCCGGGGAATATGAACTGGACGTAGCTGCCCGAGAAGCCACCGGCGCCTCCTCCGCCAAACGAAGACGACAGACCGCTCCCGAAAATGAACAGATAAAGCGCCGGCTGCGCGAGAGACGCGATGATCCGCGGCCGGTCTCGCCAGAAGCGCAGCACGTCCCGGTACCAGATGATGTAGACGCCGCGCAGATCGGCCCACAGCCGTCGTGTGCTCATCGACGCCCTCTTTCCCACATGCGCGTTCCAACCCGCATGGCGTCCTTCATGCCGTTCGCCTCTGCTTCGCGAATGGCCCGGCCGGTCAGCTTCAAGAAGACGTCGTCCAACGTTGGTCGGCTCATGTTGATGGCGAGGATCGGACCGCTCAGGTTTTGCACCAGTTGCGGGATGAACTCGTCGCCTTTGGGCACTTCCAGCCGCAGCATCCCATCCTGCGATACCGCTTCGAGTCCGAAGCGCTCCCGCAGCTCGGCTCCCGCTCGCTGGTTGTCAGTTGTGCGCAAGGTGATGATATCGCCGCCAACCTTGGCCTTCAGTTGTGCGGGGGTATCGAGGGCGGCGATCTTCCCGTGGTCGATGATCGCGATTCGACTGCAGTTCTCGGCCTCGTCCATGTAGTGCGTGGTCAGGAAGATGGTGATTCCTTCCTTCTCGCGGAGGCCGAGGATGTACTGCCAGATGTGTCGCCGGGTCTGGGGATCGAGGCCGAGCGTCGGCTCGTCGAGGAACAGCACCTTCGGCCGGTGCAGCAGCCCGCGCGCAATCTCCAGCCGGCGCTTCATTCCGCCCGAGAACGTCTTGACCAGGGCCTTCCGTCGGTCCCACAGCTCGACCATTTTCAGAAGCTCTTCCTGCCGCGCGCGCGATTCTCGGGACGGCACGTTGTAAACAAAAGCGTGAAAGTCCAGGTTCTCCTGGGCCGTCAGATTGGTATCCAGGCTTGGATCCTGGAAGATCAAGCCGATCGATCGACGCACGTCGTCCGACTGGCGGACGACGTCGAACCCGTTTACCAGCACACGCCCTTCGGTCAGGCGAAGCAGCGTGCAGAGCACGCTGATGGTGGTCGTCTTGCCGGCCCCGTTCGGACCGAGGAAGCCGAATACCTCGCCCGCCTGGACCGCGAACGAGACGCCGTCGACCGCGGTGAATGATCCGTAGCGTTTGACCAGGTGATCAACCTGGATGATGTCCATCGGTGTTCTCACGCCTCAGGCACTCTTCCACGCACGTTGATCGAGCTCGCGCTCGCCGGACTGTCGGCGCGGGCTTCTTCGGCCATCGCCGACCCGAGACCACGGGCTGTCCGGCGCAGCGGAATCTCGCGCAGGAAAAAGCAGACCATCAGTCCGACTATGGTGGCGAACATGCCCACCAGGAAAACCTGCTGCAAGGAGCCGGCGAGAGAAGTCCTGATGGCCAACATGATTTGAGACGATAGCGGCGCGAGCTGGGGAGGAAGCTGATCCAACCCACCCGATCCACCGGGCGCGAGCAAGGCCTGCGGGTCTACCATCCGCCCCAGTTGCGAGGGAGATAGCTGCCCAGCTATCTGCGGTGGCAGAATCGACGTCAATCGCTGCTGAATATTGTCTGAGAAAAGATTCACCATCAGCGTCCCGAACACCGCCATACCCACCGTTCCGCCGATGCTTCTGAAGAACTGCACGGACGATGAGACCACGCCCATCAGCTCGGGCTCAAAAGCGTTCTGGACCGCTATCAGAAAGAGCGGCATAGTGATGCCCAGACCGAAACCGGTCACTATCATGTTGCGCAGCGCAACGTCGTTGGTAGAGTCGACACCCATGCCCGACAACAGGTACAGTCCCACCACAATGAAAGCTGAACCTCCGATCGCGAGAAGACGGTAGCGCCCCGTGCGCGAGATCATCTGGCCGCCTACTATGCTGCCAAGAATGAGGGCGAGCATCATCGGCGTCATGATCATCCCCGAGTCGGTGGCCGACGTGCCGATGACGCCCTGCACGAACAGCGGCACGAACATGATGGTGCCGAACATACCCGCGCCGGTCAGGAAGACGACGATGACCGAGACCGTGAAGATCGGGTTGCGAAACAGCGACAGAGGAAGGATGGGCTCCTGGGCTCGGTGCTCTACGACAATGAAGGCGCCCCAGGCCGCGCCCGAAAAGCCCAGAAGCCCCAGGATCTGCGGGGAAAGCCAGGGGTACGTATTGCCCGCCCAGACCAGAGCGAGCAGCATGGGCACGATCGCCGCTACCAGGGTAGCGGCCCCGGCGTAGTCGATATAGCGCTGCTGCTCGCTGGCCCGCATCGCCGGCAGAGCAATGAGCAGCACGACGACGGCCAGTATGCCGACGGGTAGGTTGACGTAGAAGATCCAGTGCCAGCTCAGGTTGTCGGTGAGGTAGCCGCCCACGGCCGGGCCAATGACACTGGCCAGTCCGAACACGCCTCCCATGAGTCCCTGGAGCTTTCCACGCTCGGTGGGCGGGAAGATGTCCGCTATGATGGCCATTGCTACCGGCATCATAGAGCCAGCGCCCAGACCCTGGAGCCCACGGAAAATAATCAACTGCTCCATAGTTTGGGAGAGCCCGCTCAGGATGGAGCCCAGCATGAAGACGATCAAACCAATCAGATAGATCTTTCTGTGCCCGTAGATGTCCGAAAGCTTGCCGAAGATGGGCATCGACGCGGTGGAGCTGAGCATATAGGCTGTAGCCACCCAACTGTAGAGGCTCATCCCTCCCAGACTGGCGACGATGCGCGGCATGGCCGTGCCGACAATGGTCTGATCGAGCGCGCTCAGCAACATCCCGAGCATTACGCCCGCCACGACCAACATGGTTCGCCTTCTAGTCATCGATCATCCCCCAAAACGGCATTGTTAGTGGTAGTTTGTCATTCCTGAGGCGCGCACCGAAGAATCCGTACCCCCTGCCGCACAGGGGTCGAAAAGGCGCGGATTCTTCCTCGCCTTAGGCGAGTCAGAATGACAAACTACGGTTAGGACTGCGACCGACTCTCCTCGTCGGCCGCCTGGCGCAGCTTATCCAGAGCCTCGGCCACCAGAGCTAGATCGTCCGGCGACAGGTGCCGCACAACCTTGACTAGCCGCGCGCGACTGGTCTCCCTAAGACGTGCTGCCAATTCAAGGCCTGATTCGGTCAGGCAATTCAACACCAATCGGCGATCCTCAGGAGACTCCTGCCGTCGAACGAGTCCGTGTTCGACGAGACGATCAAGGATCCCCGTCATCGTCGGCTGTGTCACTCCGAGGGCCCCGGCAAGACTGCCCACACGTGCACTCTTCTGGTCCCATAAGAGGAAGAGGATCTTGATCTGCGGCATGGTTAGATCGGTGCACAGCCAGTCCTTCGTCTGCAGATGTCTCATGGGCTGAGCTAGTGCCATGAACCGATCTAGTACCAGTTCTATCAGCTCCTCGGAGGTCTTCTCACAGTTGCTCACGTCGTCGTGTCTCCCTGCTGTTTGCACTGCTTAGGATGAGGCTATATAATAGCATAACACTCTTATATAGAGGCATGCAATTATATAGCGTTAGGCTAATACTATACAAGAGTCAGGACCGCCTGTCAATACCTTGGCAGGCTGGGCGAGAAGCATTAGAGGAGCGTGACGAAGGGAAAACCGACGGCACGCATCTTGCAGTAGCTTTCACACGCATGCTATCGCTGTGGCTGAAGACGCGAAAGCCGCCGTCGGTCTTGATAGCTGGAACCAATAACCCCGGTTCTTCGTAGTACGTAAATGGTCCACATGGTCGCTCTTGCGGACCTGCCAGGGCCCCAATTAGCACACGCTCTGGCATTCGATTTCCTTGCGTGGTGACAAACCAGACAAGTACTTGTCTGGTTTGTCAGAGTATTCGGCGGAAGACAATACGAGTGCAAGCCCTATCCATCGGGGTCCGCCACATAATCTGATGGGGGTAGCCCAACCGGGCTAGGGAAAGGGGGAGACCATGGGCGATGGTATTGATAGCTTTGCCAGCGCGTACAAGGGTTGGCTGAGCACGGAAGGGCTGGTGCACGGAACCGCGGTGCTCAGGTCAGTAGTGTCGCGCTTTCCCGCGTTCTTCGGTCGCGACGGCGAGCTCTTCCTGAGCGGGTACGGGCGGTGGTTGGAGCGCCAGGGAAAGGCCGATACGGAGGAGGCTTTCGCGAAGTACTGCGAGCACCGCTATCACATCTGGAAACAAAACTGCCGCGTTCTCTCATTGACACGCAAGGAGCAACGTTCCTCGCCGCTGGTAGATGCCTCAGCGACGCGAAGCGCCTAGCTGATTGGTCGATTATTAGAACCCGCTCGACGGTTGCGACCTCATGCGCAGCAGCTTATCGAACCTGTGGTTAGACTCCAGGATGCGCACCGTGCCCGAGCGGGCGCGGGCGGCCAAGGAATAGGTGTGGGCGCCCTCGGTGGTGTATTGCACGCCGCGCAGAAGCTCGCCGTCGGTTACGCCCGTGGCGGCGAAGAAGATGTCTTCGCCATTCACCAGATTGTCGATGGTCAGCACGCGGTCGAAGTCGAGTCCTTTCGCCTGTCCCTGCAGGCGGTCCTGTTCGTTGCGGGGCCACAGCTTGCACTGGATCTCGCCGCCCAGGCATTTGAGCGCGCAGGCCGTGATCACGGCCTCGGGGGCGCCTCCGATGCCCATCAACACGTCCATGCCCGTTCCTTCCATGGCCGGCATGAGTCCGCCGGCGATGTCGCCGTGGGAGATCAGCTTGATACGGGCGCCGGTTTCCCGGATCTCCCCGATGAGCTGCTTGTGGCGATCGCGGTCCAGCACTACGACCGTCAGGTCTTCGATGCGCAGGCGTTTGGCCCGCGCGACGTTGCGCAGGTTCTCGGCCACAGAAGCGTCGATGTCGATGGCTCCGCGAGCCGCGGGACCCACGGCGATCTTGTTCATGTAGAAAACGCCGGTCGGGTCGAAGAGGGCGCCCCGCTCGGCAATGGCGATGGCCGAGATGGCGTTGGGAAGCCCGTTGGCCAGAAGCGTCGTCCCATCGATCGGGTCCACGGCCACGTCAACGTGGGGAGCTGCTCCGTTGCCTACCTGCTCGCCGTTGAAAAGCATGGGAGCCTCGTCCTTCTCTCCCTCGCCGATGACCACCACCCCGTCCATGCCGACCCAGCGCAGAGCGTGGCGCATGGCGTCCACTGCGGCCTGATCGGCCGCCTCGCGGTTGCCGCGTCCCATCCAGCGGGCAGCGTCCAGCGCAGCCGCCTCGGTTACCCGTATCAGTTCAAAGGCAAGGTTGCGATCCATTCTCTCCCGCACGTCGTTCATCCTCACTATTGCTATGATTTTTCTATGCTATAGCTGATAGCAAGGAGGATGCCACTGTTACATGGCCCAGAAGAACAGCTCGCGCAGGTAGCTATCCAGCCGATCAAGCCGGACCGGCTCCACGCGAAATCCATTCACGGTCGTGCTGGGCAGCGCATCTGGCAGGGGTAGGGGACCTAGAAGGCGTTTAGACAATGAGACGGAGCCCTGTTGAACGAGCCCTTGCAGATCGAAGGTGGAGGGGATGCTGTCTCGCCAGCCTTGCGCGTTGTCCAGCGCGGTGTATAGGAAGCTCAGTGGGTCGCCTCTGTGGAGTTGCTGAGCCACTGTCTCGACCTGCGCACTGGTCTGAGTTGACTGGCTGGGTGGCGTGGTCGACATCAGACGCACCGCGACCAACGCGAGAATGAGAAAGAAGCCGACGCCGTACTGGAGACCCCTAGGCCACATACGTCTTTCCTTCCTACAACCGCAAGAGTATCAAGAAGCCAGGGCTGTGACCGCGACAGCAGGAAGCATGCCTGCTAGAACGATGAACGCCAGGCTCTTGTAGTACCAGGGGCTGTGCTCGATGTCGCTGAACGCGCGGGTCTCCACGGCCAGGCACAGCACACCCACCAGCATCGCTAGCCCCAGGACCACGAGCTTGGGTGCCGGCTGAAAGAGGAAAAAGACGCCCAGGATCGCGAGCAGACCCAGCAACTGCAGCAGGATGACGCGCAGAAGACTGGGGCTTCGTTTGATCTCGGCTCTCTTGGACGACGATGACCTAGCATTCCCTTGTGGTGTCGATCCGTGGCTGGGCTGTCCTGTGCGCAGCACGGCCGTTACTTCCAGATCCAGGCGACCGCCAGACCACGTGATCGCGATGCGGTCCTGAGTCAGACCGTAGAAAGGCAATCGCTCGGGCAACAGTCGTGCGCGCAGGCGCAGTGGGCTTGTCGCTGCGTATCCTCCCCAACCCAGACCGTCGGCCTGCACCTCTAACCAGGCTGGCGTGGCGATGCGCAGATCGGCCGGGATGGATCGCCCCGCGGGCTCCGCGATCAGCCGGAACTCGTGAACCGGCGCGCCGTAGCTCGCCGCGCCAAAGTAGAGGAAAGGTGGATCCGCAAAAAGTCGCACGCCCCGGGACCCACTACGACCCTCGCCGGGTCTGCTCAGCAGAAGGTTGTATTCCGCCCGGCGTTGAGGGTTGCTCAGCACCTCGTAGGCCTCGTTCAGTTCCCGCGCCTTTTCGTTTCGTAGCTGGTAGCTCAGCTCAGCTTCGGCTCGCAGGCTTGGATCCGCGACAGTGCGTGGATCCAGGCGAGGCGCATAGCGCGACATGGTCCGCTTGAAGGCCCTGTCGATCTCGGCACGCGTGGCACCGGGTGCCACGTCCAGCAGCCCATAGTAGTCTTTGAGCAATCCGCTTGCGCTGTGATAACTCGACATAATCACGCCCTCGCGCACAACAAAAAAACCGACCTCCAAAGGTCGGTTTCGCTATTGGCTCCCCGGGTGCCCAGCGACCAATCATGGCCCGCACCATCACTTCACCACACCACGCCCGGATCAAAGCCCCCTGCGCTTGGATGCGCTGTACGCGTTATTCAATTGCAATTGTGGCAAGCTGAGGTCCACCCAGCACTTTGAATACTAGCATAACGGCTGAGGGGGGTCAATAAGAAGACGATTGAGATATGGTTGAAATTCTTGACGCACCAATCCCAGCGTCGTTCTGCAAGTGAGATGCCCTGTCGAGCAAGACCGCCGCGGTTTCGAAAACCGCGGCGGTCTCACACCGTGGTCTCCGGCGTCGATCCGACTGCGCTGTTGTAGCAGTGCGGCAAGACTGGCGAAAGATCAAGCCTTCGGTGTGCTCGACGAAGACGGATCACCCGGGAGGTCCCGGCGCCAGATCAGCGGCTGCTCCTTGCCCGTCCCCGCGTCGGCCGCCAGGTCGATGCGGGTCGAGCGCACGCGGATCAGAGTGAACGTGGGGGCATCCGGAGCGCCGAAGTAGGGCGTGAGGTCATATTCGAAGCAATTCCAGAGCCGCCTCTTCTCGGCTAGGTCGTCGACTGTCTCGGCCAGCCCTGTGACACGCAGGTGCTGGAAAGCCTCGTCTACCTCGTAGAACAGTTGCACGCGGGGGTTCTGCTGGATGTGCCGGATCTTGGGTGAGCCCTGCCACGTGGCGATGACCAGATCGTTCCCATCCCAGGCCGGCTGAACGGGCCGCACCCAGGGTTGCTCGTCCACCGCCGTGGTCAGATAGGCCCGTCCCATCCGCTTTGCCGCCTGATAAACTCTGTGGCGTGTTTCCTCGTCCATGCCGCTGTCTCCTTAGTAGGGGCAGGGCTGCTCAGCCGCCGAACATGCCCATCAAGTTGCGAGGGATCTTGCCGCCAGACATCATCTTCATCATCTTCTGCATCTGGCGGAACTGATTGAGGAGCTGGTTGACGTCCTGGGGCGTAGTGCCGCTGCCCCGCGCGATGCGGCGTCTGCGGCTGCCATCTATCATGTCCGGTTTCTGCCGCTCGCCGGCGGTCATGGACCGAATAATGGCCTCGACGCGCTTGAGCTGGCTCTCATCCAGATCCTTGGCCGGGATCTTCTTCGCCATGGACGATAGCCCCGGGATCATCTCCATGATCTGTGTCAAGGGTCCCATCTTCTTGATCTGCTGCAACTGATCGAGGAAATCGTCCAGATCGAACGTCGCGGTGCGCAGCTTCTTCTGCAAGGCCAGCGCCTTCTCCTGGTCCAGGTTGGCCTGGGCCTTCTCGATCAGGCTCAGAACGTCACCCATACCCAGGATCCGGGAAGCCAGCCGATCCGGGTAGAATGGCTCCAGCGCGTCCGTCTTCTCGCCCACACCAAGGTACTTGATGGGGACGCCAGTGACGGACTTGATGGAGAGAGCAGCGCCGCCGCGGGCGTCGCCGTCGACCTTGGTCAGGATCAGTCCGGTCAATCCTACGCGCCCATGGAAGGCTTCCGCCGCACGCACGGCATCCTGTCCTGTCATGGCGTCCGCGACCAGGAGTACTTCGTGCGGGCTCAACTTATTCTTGATGGACTCCAGCTCGTCCATCTTCATCTCGTCGATGTGCAGGCGTCCCGCCGTGTCCAGGATGACGAACGACGCGCCGACCTCCCGGGACCTCTTGACGGCGTTTGTGCAGATATCCAGCGGCTTAGCGTTGGTGCCCTCGGAGTGCACGGGGATATCCAACTGCTTGCCCAACGCCACTAGCTGCGCCACGGCGGCGGGCCGGTACACGTCGGCGGCCACCAGGAGGGTCTTCTGCCCCTGCTTGCGCAGTTGAACGGCCAGCTTGGCCGCGGTGGTAGTCTTGCCAGATCCCTGCAGACCGACCAGCATGACGATGGTGGGCGGCTGGGAAGCATGCTCGAGCCGCGAGGCTGTGCCTCCGAGGGTGGCGACCAGCTCGTCGTTGACGATCTTCACCACGTGCTGTCCGGGGGTCAGGCTCTCCAGCACCTCGCTGCCAATGGACTGCTCACGCACCCGCGCAATGAAGTTCTTGACCACCTTGAAGTTCACATCGGCCTCGAGGAGGGCGATGCGCACCTCCCGCATGGCCTCGTCCACGTCCTTCTCGGTGAGGCGCCCCTTGCCGGTCAGCTTCTTAAAGACGTTCTGCAGCTTGTCGGAAAGACTCTCGAACACGTTTCTGTTGGCTCCTAGCTTGTCCTGTCCAGAGAATTGTAGCCGCTAGCCGGCAGTCGCGTCAAGGACAGAACGGCGATAAAACTATCTACCCAGCCAGCATCGCGATCGTCACGCCCTCGCCGCCATCGCGGGGATCGGCGGTGTCGAAGGAGTTGACCAGGGCGTGCTCGGCTAGAATCTGCCGGACAATCTGCCGCAGGGTACCGGTGCCCTTGCCGTGAATGATGCGCACGGTGGGGTAGCCTGCCAGGTAGGCGTCGTTGAGGTAGCGATCGAGCTCCGCGAAGACTTCGTCAGCTCGCCGGCCGCGCAGGTCTAGCTCGTGGCGCGGCAGGACCAGTGCGCGCGGGACGAAGGAGACGTCATGTCGCGGGGCAGGTGGCTCGGGCCGCGGGTGATGCCGCGGATCGGCCGGCCGAACCTGGGCGGATTTGAGCCGCACTTTGAAGGCATTGAGCTGAACCTCCACCTCGCCGCGCACGTCCGGCCCGGATAGCAGCCGCCCCGACTCGTTGAGACTCGGCAGCCAGACGATGTCACCCACGTGCAGCTCTTTCTCTTTGGTCGGCGGAGCCGCCGGGACGGACGAGATGCGCTTGGCGGCCTTCTGGATCTCGGCGTCGACGCGCTGGACCTCACGGGTGATGGCCGGCGCCTCCTGGGGCGTAACGGGCACCGCGGCCTGCACCTCCAGGCTGGCCACGCGCTCCCGCAGATCCCGGATCTCCTCCAGCACGGCCAGTCGCGCGGACTCGACGACCTGCGTCCTCTCCTGCTCGAAGTGGCCCAGGCGCTCCTGCAACTGCTCCTGGAGTAGGGCCACCGCACGACGTTCCGCCGCCAGCAGCTCGCCCCGGGCCAAGACCTCGTCGCGCTCGGCCTGTATACGCGTCAGCAAGCCCTCCATCTGCTGCTCTGTGGGCGAAAGCATCTGCCAGGCTTCCTCAACGATGCTGCGCTCTAGCCCCAGCCGACTGGCGATGGCCATGGCGTTGCTGCGTCCGGGCAATCCGATGGCAAGACGATAGGTGGGAGCCAGGGTTTCCGTGTCGAACTCCACGCTGGCGTTCTCCACTGCGGGCGTCTCGTTGGCCCAGACCTTCACGGCCCCATAATGGGTGGTCGCGATGGTCGGTATGCCGCGTCGCATCAGATGCGAGAGCAACGCCCGGGCAAGGGCCGATCCTTCGGTGGGATCGGTGCCCGCCCCAATCTCGTCCAGCAGGACCAGAGAGCGGTGATCGGCCTCGGTCAGCAACTGCGTGATATTGCGCATGTGCGATCCGAACGTGGAAAGAGACTGTTCGATGCTCTGCTCGTCCCCGATGTCGGCGTAGATCCCATCGAAGACGGGGAGCTGGCTGCCCTCATCGGCCGGGATCATGAGCCCCGCCTGTGTCATCAAAGCCAGCAGCCCGGTGGTTTTCAGAGCCACCGTCTTACCGCCCGTGTTGGGACCCGTGATGACCAAAATGAAGAAGCGCTCGCCCATCTCCAGGTCCAGCGGCACGACGTCTCCCGTCAACAGTGGATGACGGGCATGCACCAGGCGCAGCAAGAAGTCCAGGCGTCCTTCTTCCGGTTGGTCGGTGGACCAGAGGGACGGTCTTTGCTGAATGGTGGGCAGAATGCCTTCATAACTATTGCCGAAGCGGGCTTTGGCCAGGATCAGGTCGATCTCGGCCAGGCAATCCACGTTAACCTGGAGCGCACGCTCGTAGCGTCCCACCTGTCGGCTCAGCGAACGAAGAATGCGCTGTGCCTCGCGCTCCTCCTCGGCCAGGATGCGGCGCCAGTTGTTGTTCAGCTCGACGGTGGCCAAGGGTTCCACGAACAGCGTCGCGCCGCTGGCCGACACATCGTGGACGATGCCCTTCATCTGTCCCTTGCAGTCCGCCTTCAGTGGCAGCACATACCGACCGTCCCGGAGCCTAATGGTTGGCTCCTGCAGCAACAGATGCCCCTGGCGCGAGTTGACGATGTCGTTGAGCTTCTCGAGAAGGTGCTCATGGGCCTGCTTCGCGTCCTCGCGCAGGCGCCGCAGCAGCGGGCTGGCCGAGTCGCGCACTTCGGCACGATCGTTGATGCATTCGGCGATGCGCGCCTCCAGCGTAGTGAGAACGGTAATACCGCTGGCGATCTCGCCTAGACAGGGCAGAGGCAACCCGAGCTTGGTGATGCTGTTCTTCACCTGCCGGCTGGCGGCCAGCGTGGCGGCGATATCCAGCAGCTCGCGCGGCTCCAGCACGCCATCCAGGGCGGCCCGCCGCACCAGTGGGCGAACGTCGACGGCTCCCCCTACGGAGAGGTCGGACTTGACCTCCAGCAGACGGCGCGCCTCCGCGGTCTGACATTGCAGGTGGATGACGGCCGCTTCGTCCCAGGAGGGAGTGAGCGCCAGCGCCAGCTCGCGGCTCGCCGAGAACGACGTCGAGCGCGCCAGCCGCTCCAGTATCTTTGGGAACTCCAGGGACTTGATGGCCTTGTCGATCAATAACAGGCTCCAGTAAAAGCAGGGCTTTCTTGCGTTCTCCGGTTGCCCGACGATCCGGCCAACGCAACCGTCAACACCAATTGTAGCATCCGCCCAATTCGCCGGCAAAGAACCACACACAGGTCACAATCCACCCAAAAGTACCACTCCGTATCCCCCAGATCAACACGATTCGTGGCGGCAAGGACTTGTGCGTCTGATATAATGTCTCGCACCATACGTACCATCCTCCGCGCCGTCGGGTGGGAGGATTACTGTGGCAGGGAGAGGGGGTGAGACCGCGCGGGTTGCAAGTACGGGGATCGCTGCCCTGGCTGGAGAGGATCTTACACTCATGGAGGACGAGGGAGGAAATGCGGCTAACCGCCAAGCTTACTTTGATCAGACCCCTAGTGGTCTTCTTGTTACTCGTGACATCTCTGTTCACCCTCATACCGGCGCCGCTCGCGCCAGCTACAGCCCAGGCGGCTCCCGCGACGGTGGATGCCAAGATCGAGATCGTCTGGCCACACGATAATGCGCCCGTCACCCGGGCTACTCAGGCCAACATCGAGGCATACCTGTTCCAGAGCGGCACCATGACCCCGGTGGGGCAGGATTTCAATAACGCGGTGCAGCTGTGGGCAGCAGTGAATTCTAATCCCGCCAGCCCGGTAGCCACCGGACAGAAGACGACCGTCACCCGCGACGGCGTGACCTTCCCGATCTGGGTATTCAACGATGTCGATGTGAGCGCCGCCAACGACCCGGCGACCAAGATCTTTTTCTCCGTTCGAGTAGCTGGCGTGGCCAGCAACAGCAACATCTGGAGCCATGGCGCGGACGCTCGCACCATATTCCCACAGCAAGACCAGGCGTCCACCACGGGCAACACGAGCCAGATCGACGCGAAGCTGGAGATCGCCTGGCCCCACGATCAATCTGGCAAGCCTGGCGATGCCACTGCTCCATTGCTCAACCTCACCGCCATGCTCTTCGAGCATGGCACGCTGAAACCAGTTCCAAGCAATTTCGACAGCAAGCTCACGCTGCTGGCATCCACGAACAACGGAGTGCAGAAGGCGGTGGGCGATGGGGTGAAGCGCGTCGTCACGAACGCTTCCGGCCAGTCGTATCCCGTGTGGGACTTCAACGACGTGGACGTGTCGCAGGCCTCCGATCCGCTGGTCAAATATTACTTCAGCCTCGCCATTGACGGTGCCTCGATTTACTCGAACGTCTGGAGTCACGGGGCGGATGCGCGGACCTACTTCCCGACCAGAGACAATCTGGGCACCGGGACAGGTGTGCCGGTCTCCGGACCTCCCTCGAGCACGACCGGTCTGCGCTATGGCATGCAAGCCCACATGATCGAACAGGATCAAACCCGCATCGTGAACTTGGTGCGGGGCGCCGGCTTCAGTTGGGTCAAACAGCAGGTGCGCTGGTCTACCACGGAGGGCAGTCGCGGTAAGATTAGCTGGGGTCAGCTCGACCCCATCGTCAACGCGGCGGCAGCGCAGGGCGTCGGAGTGCTCTTCAGCGTCGTCACGTCCCCCTCCTGGGCCCGGGGCGATGGTAAGACGAATGCTCCGCCCGACAACTACGCAGACTTTGCCAACTTCGTGGGACAACTGGCCGCCCGCTATAAGGGACGCCTACCTGGCATCGCCTACGAGGTCTGGAACGAGCAGAACCTGACCCATGAATGGGGTGGGAAACAGATCAACGCTGGCTCCTACGTCGAACTGCTCAAGACTGCGTATAACAGCATCAAGCAGGCCGATCCGAGCGCTCTGGTAATCACGGGTGCTCTGACCCCGACCGGGTTGAACGACCCCAATGTCGCAATCGACGACGTGGTGTATCTGGAGCAGATGTACCAGTATCAGAACGGCGTTGTCAAGAACTACGCGGACGGGATCGGTTCCCACATGGCCGGCTACAACAATGCCCCGGAGGACTGGGTCGGATCCAGCTCAGTAAACACCGTTGGCTTCAAGAACCACGGCAGCTTCTTCTTCAAGCGCATCGACCAGTTACAGGAGGTCATGGCGCGCTATGGCGACACGCGGCAGATGTGGATCACGGAGTACGAGTGGGCCTCCTCCACTCCTCCGGTGCCAGCGGGCTACGAGTGGACCACCGCCCTAACGGAGCAGCAAGTGGCCGATTTCTTCGTGCGCAGCATCCAGATGATCAAGGCCGATCGCTCCTGGGTCGGCGCCATCTTTATCTGGAACCTGAACTTCCGAGTCGTCAATCCCGACTATCACCGCAACGAGCAGGCTCTTTTCGGCATCCTCAACCCGGACTGGAGCCCGCGCCTCATCTACACCGCGCTGAAGGGGATGCCCAAGTAGGGCGTTCCGACCGCCATGAACAGAGCGAGGGCCATACCTATGAGTGTGGCCCTCTCACTCACACTAGCCCCGGCGAACTGTTGTACGATGGCTTGGCCCTTGTGAGAATCGCTGTAGGCGGCGGGGCTTGGACTTCAGTGCCGCAGCAAGGCAAGAAACACCGCCGTTGGCACGATGAGGACCGGGCCGGCGAGGTCCAGGGGATAGTAGACCACAAGGCGGGGATCCCAACCCTCTTCCCTCCGATGGGGTGGCGTGTATGCGGCTTCCGCGGCCGCACGCAGATCAGCATGGCATGCTAGTTGCTGGCGTCCTAGCCAAGAGTTCCTCGGCACCAGTGATCAGCGACACCCGGCGGAGGAAGACAACAATGCAGCGCACAACTCAGCGAACGATGGCCTTCCGTCTAACCCTGGCACTCATTCTGACCCTCACTCTGGTGGCTATAGGTCTCCACGGCTGGGGCGATGGGCTTGTCTCGCCTTCTGCGGCGCGCGCGGCCACGGACCCGGTCGATGCCAAGATCGAGATCGTCTGGCCGCACGATAGCGCCCCCGTGACCGCGGCCGCGTTGGCCAACATCGAGGTCTACCTGTTTCAGAGTGGCACGTTGACGCCTGTGGGGCAGGAGTTCGATAACCCGGTGCGTCTCTGGAAGGCGTTGAACAACAACCCCGCCAGTCCGGTGTCCACGGGACAGAAGACCATCGTCACCCGCGACGGTGTGACCTTCCCGATCTGGATCTTCAACGACGTGGACGTCAGCGCCGCTCAGGATCCGGCCAACAAGATCTATTTCTTCGCTCGGGTAGACGGCGTGGACTCCCGCCACAACGTCTGGACCCACGGCGCGGACCCGCGCACTTTCTTCCCGCAGCAGGATCGTCCGCAAGCCGGGACATCGCAGTAAATCAAACCGGCCGAGCTCGCCAATCAGGGCTGAGCAGTCGGTGCACCGGGGTTGAGGCCTGCACGCCCTGTTGGCGAACCTGGCGCCGGGCCGCG
>SCTZ01000080.1 GCA_004297765.1 Chloroflexota bacterium
GTATCACGGCCAGCCCACCCGGGGCTGAAGCCGCCGGGCTAATCCAACGAAGCCCCCTCGAAGGGGGCTGGGTGCCGTGCTCAGCCGGCTTCTAGCCGGCTTCGTTGACTCAGACCGGCGGCTTCAGCCCCGGGCGGTCGCAGCGTGGCGTAACGCGCCGGAGAACGCGTAGACCCTAGTCGAACACCATCATCACACCCGAGGAGGGTGGGATAGACGCTTCCACCACTTCGAGAAGAGTGTCGGTCCCGGCTAGCCCGCTTTGGCTGGTCGCAAGCTACTCCGAGGCGGCCCCTACCGGTTGCTGAGCCGAGCTCGGCTTGGGAGCCATGTTCCCAAGGATGCGTTGCAGAGCCATCGTGTGGCTGCAGGTGCCCCATCCGGCAAAGAAGTTACAAGAGCAGCGCCAGTTCCCATCGTCACACTCGACCGTGTAGTCGCTGTGCTCTCCGTGGAACGAGACGGATAGATCGGTGAAGTGGATACGGTCCCGCTCCTCCGCATAGCGCTTGGCCTTCTCGATCTTGCCGATGAGACTTGAGTTCATTACACGTCCTCCTTACGCTGGCACGTCACGGTAGAGAACAAAAAAGCACCGAGGCAAACCTCAGTGCTCACGAGTCAGCATTGTATTAATCCATAAAACAGGCGCACGACCCGCATTCCAGTTCCTCCCCGCGGCCCCCTGTTTCGGAACACCTATATTTTACCGGCGCAGTGGGCAAAAGTCAAGACGACTTGGCGGCCGCCCAGGCCCGCGTGAAGGCATCCACGATCTGCGGATCGAACTGGTTGCCCGCACAGCGCCGCAGCTCGGCAATAGCCTCTTCGGGGCTCATGCTGGCCCGGTAGGGGCGATCGGATGTCATGGCATCGAAGCCGTCGGCCACCGCTACTAGCCGCCCCTCGATGGGGATCTCCTCGCCGCTCAACCCATAAGGGTAGCCCATGCCATCGTACCGTTCCTGATGATACAGGACGTAGGGTATGACCGGCTCGAGAAAATCGATCCCTTCGAGCATACGCGCGGCGATCTCCGGGTGGGCTTTCATCTGGCGATACTCGTCCATGGTCAGCTTGCTGGGCTTGCGCAGGATGGCATCCTCTACCCCGATCTTGCCGATGTCGTGGAGGGCCGCTCCCATCTCCACCTGAGCTATTCGCTTGTCATCCCAGCCGAGCTCCCGAGCGATGGCGACGCAGTAAGTAGTCACGCGCTCGATGTGCCCGCCGGTGTAGGGATCGCGCGCCTCGACCGCGGCCGCCAGCACTTTGATCGCCGACAGATAGGCTTTGTGCAACTGCGCGCTACGTTGGCGCTCGGCGTCGTACTCGTGACGTAGATCGTGCGCGTATTGCACCATCTGGTCCCAGGCAAGCCGCAGCTCTTTGCCTTGCCTTTCCACGTTCTCCATCAGTCCGAAGTTCTCGATGGCTAGGGCCGATTGTTCAGCGATGAGCTTGATGATACCGCGCTCGCGCTCATCGAACGTATGCGGTTGGGCAAAGCCGACGATCAGTAAGCCGATCGTTTTTTCTCTGGTCCGCAACGGCAGCGCCATGAAGGCGCGCAAGCCGCGCCTAATCAAGATCTCGCAGTCCAGGTTGTCCTCAGAGCCGGTGTCCTCGACCTCCACGGGGGACTTGCTTCGGATGACGTGCGCGCTCAGTTGGCTCTCCTGGATCTCGCTGTCTGCCGTGGTCTCCTGTAGGATTCCCAATCCCAACTGTCGCCCCAGTTTATGGGTACCGGCGTCGCATAGGAACGTCATGCAGCTGTCCGCACCTACCATGGCGACTAGTGATTGGGCGATCAGATCAAAGATGGCATCCACTTCGCGCGAGGAGTTGATGGCCAACAAGACATCGTAGATGCCCAATAGATCATGTACGCGCCTGGTAAGCTCGCGGTTAGCTTCTTCCAATTGCCTGCATCTCCGCCATGGGGATCTCGCCTCGATCAGTATCGTGGCAGCGTTGTCTCGATTTGAGCGTGCGAAGGTCCGGGGCGTAGCTAGTATACCACGTGCGGCGCCCAGCCGAAAGAGGACCATTTGGGGGGTACCGGTTCAAGCGGTTCCATGCGGCTTTACAAACAAGACCGGAATCGTCGTGGCGCGCAGCACCCCCTCGGCCACGCTGCCCACTAGCAGATGCTTTAGCTCAGAGTGACCGTGGGTGCCCATGGCGATGAGGTCCGCGCCGCTGCTCTCTGCCAGGGAGACGATCTCCTGCACAGGCTCGCCGTGTCGAACGATGGTCGTGGCCCGCACACCGTCGGCTTCCATCTTCGCCTGCGCGTGTTCGAGATACTCCTGGGCCTCCTCCACCTCGTGCGCCTGAGCATCGCGCGTATGGTAGTGGGCCACGCGCAAGAGCAGCACTTCTGCTCCCACAGCCAGGGCCAGGTCCGCGACGTGCCGTAGCAGCCGATCGTCCAGGGTCGGACCTCCGAGCGGAACGAGAATCTTCTTATACATGCTTCTAGAATCCTCCTCCCAGCGTGCCGTATAGCAGCAGCACGTTCAGCCCAACGACGATGACGGCCACGGCGATGCCTAGCAGCTTCTCGATGCGTCCGCTGGCGTAGGTGCCCATCACGCGCCGATTGCCGACGAGCAAGAGCAGCGGAATGATAGTGAATGGCAACTGGATGCTCAGAGCGACCTGGCTCAGGATCAGCACGACGTACGAGTCGAGTCCGAGCGCAATCACGAGCATGGCTGGGACGGAGGTCACGATCAAGGCCAATTGGTAGTAGCGGCTATGGGGATCCTCCGGTCGGCCGGTGTAGCCCGTGATGACGTTGGCCTCGGCCAACGACGAGGTGATGGAGGAGCCGACCCCGGCAAAGAGCAATGCGACCGCGAAGAGCAGCCGCGCCAGATCGCCGGCCAGCGGTTGGAGAGTGGTGGAAGCCTTCTCGATACTGGAGACTGCCACGCCGTGGCTGAAGAAGACCGCGGCAGCAACGATGATCATGGCTGAGTTGACAAGCCAGCCCATGCCCATGGAGAGAACGGTGTCGAGGGTCTCGAAGCGCAGCAGGCGTCCCCTCTCCTCCGGGGTCTTGCCCCATTCGCGGCTCTGGATGACGTTGGAGTGAAGATAGATGTTGTGGGGCATGACCACGGCCCCCAACATGCCCATGGCGATCACGATGCTATCCGAGCTGATGGACGGCACGACCACGGAGGGCAGGGCCGCCTTCCACGAGACGTCCACGAGGAACAGCTCGACCAAGTAGCAGATCGCGATGACGGCCAGAAAGCCAATGATCATGCGCTCCAGCCGCTCGTGGCCCTGGCCCAGGATCGAAAAAAGCACGATGCCGACGGTAATGGGCGCGCCGACGATGGGCGGTATGCCGAATAGGAGGTAAAAGCCCAGCGCCGCGCCCAGATACTCGGCCAAGTCCGTGGCGACGCAAGCGAGCACGATGGTCACCCCGAACACGGCCGCCACCGGTCGCGGGAAGTGCTGGCGGACATTGGCGGCCAGTGATCGGCCCGTGACGATGCCCAGCCGCGCCGACATCCCTTGCAGGAGGATGAGCATCAGTGTGCTGAGGGCGATCACCCACAGCAGCCGATAGCCGAACTGCGCGCCCCCGGCGATGTTGGTGGCCCAGTTGCCCGGATCGATGAATCCCACTGTAACGAGAAAGCCGGGTCCCAGGTACCGCAGCACCTGACTAGTTCGTAGATTGCCGAGCAATCGGCTCGCATGCCGCGTGGACATCAGCCAATCGATCGCGCGGACTGCCGCGTCCATCGGCGGTCTGTCATCATCGTGCTTCGGATCGCCTGAAGCAGCGGGCGGGCGCGTTCGATCAGGAGTATGATCGCTCCGTTTTGTCATGCCATCCCACCGGGCGGGTTCAGCAGGTGGGCCGCGTTATCCGCGCACGCGTGTCTCGTCCGCTACCCAGGCCAGGTAGTCCGGGTTGCCCTTCTCGACGGGTAAAGACAGCAACTCGGGCACCTGGTAAGGATGGACGGCCTTCAACTCGGCTAACACCTGATCGATCAGGTGATCCTGAGTCTTGATCAGGAGCACGACCTCGTCATCTGTGACCAGCTCACCCTGCCACCAGTATTTGCTGCGCACCCCTGGAACGATGCTCACGCAGGCCACCAGCCGTTTGCTCAGCAGGGCATCGGCGATTCGATCGGCATCAGTCGGCGGGCAGGTGCTTATCAGTAATCGCATGGCGCTCACAAGGCTCCTATCAGGTGTGTTGTTTGTATTATAACCCTGCCTGGCCCTCGTTCGGCACGTAGATGCAGATGGCGGACTGTCCCTTCAGAGGGCACTTAGTCTCACAGATGCCGCAGCCGATGCATTTCTCGCGTATCACCTGCGGGCGGCGTACGGTGACAACTTCTCCGCGGGAGTTGGTGGTCGTCTGGTCGTCCAGAATGATGGCCTTATCGGGCACGGGGCACATTTCCTGGCAAACGATGCAGTCGCGCCCGTCGGCCCAGGGGATGCAGCGGTTCTTGTCGATGTAGGCCAGACCGATGACGGTCTCTCGCTTCTTCTCCAGCGACAATGGCGGGATGGCTCCAGTTGGGCAAACCTGTCCGCAGGAGTTGCAGGAGTAGTCGCAGTAACCCAAACGCGGCACCAGGATAGGCGTCCAGAGCCCCTCCCATCCAGCGGAGAGCAAACTGGGCTGCAGTCCAGCTGTGGGGCAGACCTTCAAACACTCGCCGCAGCGAATGCATTTGCTCAGCAGGTTGTTCTCCCGCGCTCCGGGTGGACGGATGAGCCAGGAGTTCTCACTCCGCGCGGTCGGCGTGGTGCGCAGTAGCGCGACACCGGCCGCGGCCAGCCCCAGGGAGACCAAGACTTGCCGGCGCGACGGATCGTATGGTTGCCACTCGACCGCGCCGATCCGACCGCGGAAGGCGATGGCACTCGTGGGGCAAGCGCTCATACAATCAAGACAGAGGACGCATTCGGCGGGGTCAGCGGCGAAGTCGCGCTGCGTCTGCACCGTGCCGGTGGGACAGACCTGGGCGCAGCGACCGCAGCCGATGCAGGTGACCTTGTCCACGTCATAGCGCAGCCAGGCCAGCTTGGAGACTAGCCCCAGCAGGGCGCCCAGGGGGCACAGGTAGCGGCACCAGAAGCGCGCTCGAACGGCGTTCAGCGCAAGGATGGCCGCGAAGACGAGCGCCAGAAGCAGGTTCTGCCCGAAGAAGCGCGACGCGACCGGCAGCACCGGACCGCGGATCAGACCTTCGAAAACGTCCAACGGCCCCTGCAGCGGTCCTAAATCGTACAGAGCTGTCTCCGCCCCCGTGACAAGGACATCTAAGTAAGTAGTGGCAAGTTTCTTGCAGCCGTCCCGTCGAATTCTTGCGACGGAGGCCGCCCGTGAGCTACGTCAGACAGCCGACCGACGATGAGCATGAGGAACTCAAGCGTATGACCCGTCAAGCGATCGGCCGCGTTGGCCAGCGCGCCCAGATGGTCTTGCTCTCGGCCCAGGGCCGCACGTGCCCGGAAATCGCGCGCATCTTCGAGACGTCGGACCTGACCGTCCGCTTCTGGCTGCGCCGCTTCAGCGCGGACGGCCCCGCGGGGTTGTACGATGCGCCCCGCAGCGGTCGCCCGCGGAAGGTCACCCCGGCGGTCATCGCGACGCTCGATACGGTCATCCGGGACGATCCCGACCGGGCGGGACACCTGGCCACGTTCTGGACTGTGGCCATGTTGGTGCTGACCCTCGTCACCACGCTGGAGGTGCGCCTGAGCGTAAGCACCGTCCGTCCGGTCCTGCATGCCATGGGGCTGCGCTGGGGCCGCCCCCGCCCAATGGTGCTAAGATTTCGCTGATGTCTGTAGCTGTTCGCGCAGGCGCTGGCGCGCAGCATCTCGTGATCCTTTCAGTGGTGGGTAGGGCAACCGACGCTTCCGCACCGCCCGCGGCTCGATGCGAAAGCGCTGGCGCTCCATCAGACGGCATTTGCCCAGACGCGACAGCACCCGCTCTA
>SCTZ01000081.1 GCA_004297765.1 Chloroflexota bacterium
CCACAAGCTAGGCAAGCCAGACTCCGAGCCAGAGCTTTGCTTGGACGAGCATCGTGCACACGGACAACCCGACCTGTGCCGTGGCCATCGTATGCGAATGGGCGAGTTGGGTGTACAATATAGTCCAGGTCGCACAGCACGTGCTGGATAACATACGCCCGACTATGAGAGAGAATGTATCGGCTGGACCCCTCTAGCGATCCCACCTATCAGGCCGTTGAGGCGCTTCGTGCCGGTCTTGGGGACCGGCTTGTCGCCGTGGTGCTTTTCGGCTCGCGTGCGCGCGGTGACGCCCATGAATGGAGCGACTGGGACCTGCTGGTCATCGCCGAGGGACTGCCGGAGAATCCCTTTGAGCGTAGCCGCTTCTTGGCTCGGATGCTTCCGCTGCGCTGTCGAGGCGAAGTATCGATCATTGCCAGGACACCTCAGGAATTTGAATCGGCCGTACAATCTCTCTACCTCGACATAGCCTTGGACGGATGGGTCCTCTATGACCCTCACCAGTACGCCGCCAAGCGGCTAGCCATGCTTCAACGGCTCATCGAACGGCTGGGGCTCTACCGCGAGCGGACCGAGGATGGCGACGTGTGGCAGTGGCGAGAGGAACCATCCGGTCCGTGGGAACTGGAGTGGGAGCAGTAGATGTGTAGCCCACAAGAGAAGCACACTACCGATCAATGGTCACCACGCACTTCAGCAAAGGAGCTCTAATCTGGAACAAGACATCCTGCCAATAATCAAGGCAGCCGCTCAAACTGGCAATCTGCAGCTATCGCTTCATGCTACGCATGAAGCGTACGCCGAGAGCATTTTGCCAGACCAGATCCGGCAAGTGCTAGCATCGGGAACTATTCTTGAGTTTATTACCCAGAGCATCGGCGTAGGGCCTGTTGCTTGATCTGTGGTAAAGCTGACGATGGTCGATTGCTTCATGTCGTTTGCACTGCCGATAGAAACGCGGTGCTCGTCATTACAGTTTATGAACCAAAGCCACCCAAGTGGATTACGCCCACTAGAAGGAGCACAAGTCGATGAAGTGTACACTGCGGGATTGTTCCGGTGAATATCAGGAACGGCGCGTCTCACAGGTCTTCACACGCGACGGACAGTCCTTCGTTGTCGAAGGTATCCCGGCGATGGTATGCGATGTCTGTGGAGATACAATCCTGAATTGGAGCACGGTAGACCGCCTACTACGAGCGATCGAGGTCAGACCAGAGCCCGAGAAGTTCCTCCCGGTCTACTTGTTCGATAAAGAGGTGGCCTAACAGGGAAGATGCCGCAGCGCTTCATCCTACGGCGCCGCCTGTTCGATCGGCTGAGGCGAGAGGTCCTGGCCGGAGATGGCGGGGACCAGACCTTCGTTGTAGGCCTGGGCAGCGATGCGGACGGCGTTTTTGATCGCTTTGGCGCTGGAGCGGCCGTGGGCGATCACTACCACACCGTTCACGCCCAGCAGGGGTGCGCCGCCGTATTCGGCGTAGTCGACACGTCGGGCGATCTCATGGAAGGCAGGACTGAGCAGTAGGGCGCCCAGCTTGAGATACCAGTGCCGCCCGATGGCCTCCTTCAAAAAGCCGACGATGAGCTCTCCCACGCCCTCGCTAAGCTTGACCATGACGTTGCCGGTAAAGCCGTCGGTGACCAGCACATGGGCCGTGCAGCGCGGGATGTCCTTACCCTCCAGGTTGCCCACGAAGTTCAGCCCGCTGGTCTTGAGGAGCTTATACGAATCCTGGGTAAGCTGGCTACCCTTGCTCTCCTCTTCGCCATTGCTCAGCAGCGCGACCCGCGGCCGCTGGATGGCAAAAAGGCGCTCCATGTAGGCGGCCCCCATCTGGGCGAACTGCAACAGCCAGACCGGCTTGCAGTCCACGTTGGCCCCCATGTCGATCAGGAGCGTCTTGCCGGAAAGGGTGGGGAAGATGGTGCCGATGGCCGGGCGCTCGATGCCCTTGATGCGCCCCAGCGTGAAGAGAGCGGCCGCCATTACGGCTCCGCTATTGCCCGCCGAGACGAAGGCATCCGCCGCCCCCGATTTGATCAGGTTCAGGCCCACCACGATGGATGAGTTGCGCTTGCCTCGCGCCACGACGCTCGGTTGGTCTGTCATGCCCACGATCTCGGTGGCATTGGCGATCGAGACGCGCCCCCTGGCGGCGGGCGTCTTTCTAAGCTCGGCATCGACGATAGCTTCGACCTGGGCCTGGGGCCCGACTAGCACGACCTCCAGCGATTCACTCGCCGCCGCCTGGATGGCGCCACGGATGATCTCCTCCGGTCCGCGATCGGCGCCCATGGCGTCCACTGCAACTCTACATCCCATTGCGCGCTGTGCACCTTCCTCGATCTCCAGTTTCCAGCGTATCTTAATCGATCATATCCCACTTGTCACATCGACCGCCCCAGCGCCCAATGATCTGCTTCCCAGCTTTGATCTGGATAATCTCGCACAGGTTCGAGCACGACTTGCACTCGAAGGACGACGTGCTGTACTCCATCTCGGAGACGGCAAACCCTTTGAAGCGGGTCGCTTCCCCGGTCAGCTCCACATGCTCCTGGGCCAGGAGCGCCGCGCCGATGGCGCCCATGGTCTTGTGATTGGGCGGCACCACGATCTGCGCGTTCAAGGTCGCCTCGAAGGCTCGCACCACGCCGTCGTTGGTGGCAACGCCGCCCTGGAAGACGATGGGCGGCAGGATCTCTTTGCCCAAACCCAGGTTGTTGATGAAGTTGCGAGCCAGGGCCTCGCACAGTCCGTAGAGGATATCCTCTACCTTGTGACCAACCTGCTGCTTGTGGATCATGTCCGACTCGGCGAATACCGTGCAGCGCCCTGCGATGCGCACCGCGGATTTGCTCTTCAGGGCCAGCGGACCGAAATCCTCGATTCGCATGGATAGTCGGGCCGCCTGCTGGTCCAGAAAGCTGCCCGTTCCCGCGGCACAGACCGTGTTCATGGCGAAGTCCGTCACCACGCCGTCACGCAGGATGATGATCTTGCTATCCTGCCCGCCGATCTCCAGAATGGTCTGGACGTCGGGCACGAAAGAGCTCGCCCCGACCGCGTGGCAGGTGATCTCGTTCTTGACCACGTCGGCGCCGACCAGGGTGCTGGTCAAGTAGCGTGCCGAGCCAGTGGTGCCCACGCCTGCGATACAAGCGTCCGCGGGCAACACGGACACAACCTCCTTCAGCCCCTGCTGCACCACCTGAATCGGCCGCCCGTGCGTGCGCGTATACAAGCTATGCAAAATGTTCCCCGCCTTATCCAGCGCGGCGAACTTGGTGGTAACCGAGCCTACATCAATGCCGAGAAAGATATCCATTTTATTCAACTCGCTCTCTTCTTTCGTCCCAACATATCGAGGAAGGCTTCCAGCCGGGTGATCAGCCCTGCCTCGGCCGTGTGCTCGTCCAGGGTGATGAGCATAAACGGCGTTCTCGCGTTCTGCTTGGCATAGCGCTGAATCGCGTCGATCATCACCGAATCGGGACCGCAGCCGAAGCAGACCATGGCCACCACACCGTCCACCTGCGCATGCAGGTAGTGGCCGGCGGCCCCCACGACCTCGTCCTCGTAGGTCCAGTAGGGACGGCCCACAATGCGCTCCGTCCCGGCGTTCAACTCGTCCTCCCGAGCCATCTCGGCCGTCACCACGCGCACGCCCATAGCCCGTAGGCGTTTTACAAAGCGGTGATTGATATGCTCGTCGTAGATGTTGTATGGGTGGCCGATGACCGCGATGGTCAGATCGTAGCGACCGGCGCCCATCATCTTGCCCAGTGGCTTGCTGGTTTCGCCCAGGATATCGGGCGGAGTGAGCTGTTTCGAGCGCAGAGAGTCCAGGTACTCTTGATGTATCTGCCAGGCCGCCTCGGCGGCCTTCTTCACCTTGAGCGGGTTCCAGGCGAACCGTCGGCCCGCGTCGTAGATCGAGCCATAGAGCGTTCGCTTGCCCTTGTTTATGTCGATATCGATGTCCAGGATCGGCGGGCAGTTGGGCACCACGGCCCGCACCAGGTCGGGCAAGCCCAGGAACTTCGAGCAGTTGTAGACGTTCTCCTCCAGACTGCGAATGCTGGGGATGAACAGGTAGTCGCACTTGCCCACAAGATCGATGACATGGCCGCAGTAGACCTTGGTCGGCAAGCAGGTCTCGGCCACCACGCGGCTGGAGCCGTTGGCCAGCATCGCCTTGGTGGTAGGATCAGACAACACCACCTCGGCGCCGAGGCGCTCGAAGAAAGTTCTCCACATGGGCAGGTACTGATAGTAGTTCAGAGCACGGGGAATGCCTACTCTGGTCATGCTCTCCTCTCGGCCACAAAGATCATCCGCTCGCTCTCCGCGTTGAAGGGAGCGAGATCGTACGAGCCGTACACCCCCTCCAGGGCGTAGCCAGTCATCTGCAACAGCAACTCCATCTCGTAGCGAAACAGGTAGCGCAGCCGAAACGGCGCGACAGTGCGCCGCAGCGTTCCATCCTCGCCCTGCTCATCATAAAAAAAGGTCACCTCTTGGAGTTGGCGCGCCCAGTCCATCTGACAGGCCACGAGCTTGCTCACAGACCGCCCGGTGCGTGGGTCTTCCCGCAACCAATGCAGACGCAACTCATCGCCCTGGTCCAGCCAGGAGGGCACCTGCGGATTGGCCAGATCCACTAGCAGCAGTCCGCCCTCCATCAGGTGACGGTGCACCGAGCGCAGCGTACGAGCCTGGTCCTCCAGATCGTCGGCGTGCATAAAGCTATCGCTGGCCAGGAAGGCCATCCGGAAGCGCTCCGAGAGGTCGAACTCCCGCATATCCGCTTCAACCAGTCGAACGCGTTTCTTCAGCGTCCGCCCTAGCTTCCGTCCTGCCATGTCCAGCATGACCGGCGAGACGTCCAGCCCGGTCACCTCGAACCCCGCCTGCCCCAGCGGCACCAGAACACGCCCGGTCCCACAGGCCGGCTCCAGAATCGGCGACCCGCAGCGCTGCGCGAAACCCAGATAAAAACCGACGTCCTCGTCGACGCCTTGATAATCCAGGTCATAGTATCGCGCGAAGACGTCGAAACCCGCTTCGCCTTTTTCCCTTTTCGCCTTTTCGCCCCGCCCACTCACCGGCGCGGGACGGACACGTACTCGGCCGCCGTCACGAAGACCAGCAGCACGAGGGCGCTCAGCAAGCTAAGAGCGCGCATGCTCTGGAGCCAGGCGGCCACGGCCGTGCCCATGCCGACGGGCAGCGCCAGCAACACGGATCGCCCCAGACTGCCCTGAAAGCGCCGATACCGATAGAACCGAAAGCTCAAGCGATGGGCGATGACCAAAGCCGTAAGGGTCGAAGCCAGAAACAACCCCACGAAGAAGACCAGGCGTGCGGAGGACTGCTCTGGTGAGGTGAAGAAGACGACGAAGGTCAGGACAGCATAGCTGCCCAGAATGAGCACAGTCATCAGAAAACGCCGCATCAACCACCTCTTCCTGACACCCGGTCGGTACGCCGGCTCAATTATACCGGAGGCGGTGAGCTTTTGCCAGGGGGTTGCTGGGTATGTAGTCTACAGCGGCAGCGTAAAGTAGAACGTGCTTCCCACGCCGGGCTCGCTTTCGACCCACATACAGCCGTGGTGGGCGACGACGAGGCTCTTGGCGATGAAGAGACCCAGACCCAGGCCGGAGGTGCTGCGGGTCAGACCGCGCTCGGCGCGGAAGAACTTCTCGAAGATGCGGCGCTTCTGCTCTTCGGTCATGCCGATGCCTTGGTCGCTCACGCCGATCACCACATGCTCGGACCCCTCCACCACCGTAGGCGGGGCGCCAGCGGATTTCAGCATGCCGGTAACCTCCTCGCGCGTCACACGTCGCACGAAGAGGGTGATGCGGCCGCCGTCAGGGGAGTAGTTGACGGCGTTGCGCAGCAGATTCTCGATAATCTGCTCCACGCGGGCCCGGTCGGCATTGATCGTGACGGGCTCGCCGGGCAGGTCGGCCACGATCTCGTGGATGCGGCTGCTCAATCGGATCCCATCTACCTGCTCGGATGCCAGCTCGATGAGATCGAAGGGCTTGCGCTTGATCTCAAGCTTGCCTGTCTCAATGCGCGTCACGCTGAGCAGGTCGTTCACCAGCCTGGTCATACGGTCTGCAGCCTGATCGATGCTCTGCATGAAGCGCAACTGGGTCTCCGGGGTGAAGTTGCGCTTGCTCTGGAGGATGGTGCCGGTGTAGCCTTTGACCAGACTCAACGGCGTGCGCAGCTCGTGCGAGACGATGGAGATAAAGTCCGACTTGGATTCCTCGATGCGCTTCAGCTCGGTGACGTCGCGGATGATGGAGACGCCCACCACTCCGCTCACCGGGTCCGGGATCTGGCTGAAGCTGGCCGCCACCTGCACCTGGCTGCCTTTCCTGGTCACCAGGGTGCTCTCGAAGTAGGGAACGGAGACCCGTCCTGTCATCGGCTGCAGCAGCGGACAGCCGGAGTCGGAACACGGCGTCTGCGAGCAGTTCGTGCAGCGCAGCACATCCTGGCACGGTCGTCCTGTCACCTCGTCGCTGTTCCATCCGATCATGCGCTCAAGAGCGGGGTTGATGGCCACGACGCGATACTGCTGGTCGATCAGCAGCACACCGTCCGAGCTGCTGTTGAAGATGGAGGCAAACTTTTCCTTCTCTTGCAACATGTCGTCATAGAGATGGGCGTTCTTCAGGGCCACCGCGATATGGTTGGCCAGCACCGACAGAAGCGTCACGTCACGTGCACGGAAGTGTCCGGGGCGGTGCGCGTTCAGATAGAGCACGCCCACCACCTCTTGCTCCACCTTCAGCGGCACGCCCAGAATGGAGCGAATGCCCTTGTCCACCACAGCCGGATTGACGCGCTCATCCTCGGTCGTGTCCTCGATGAAGACGATCTCGCCCTGCTGCATGATCTGGGTCGTGAGGCCATGCGTCCGGATGGCGGTGCCATAGCCCATCTCGGCCGGCACGGCCACGGCTTCCACTAGCTCATGGCCCGAGTCGCGGTCGCGCACGAAGATGCTGGCTACATCCGCTTCCGTCACATGCTTGGCCGTCTCCGCGATCATGGAGAGGACCTCGACCGGGTTCAAGCTCGAGTTGATGGCCGCGCTGGCCTCGTGGACCAGCTCCAATTCCTCGGCCCGCCGCTTCGTCTCGGCCGCCAGCGCGGCGCTCTTCAAGGCCGCCCCGGCCTGGGTCATCAGAAACGAGAGCAGCTCGACCTCGCTCGTAGAAAAAGGCCGCGGCTCATTGCGGTACGCGGAGAGCACCCCAACGATCGTGCCGTCTACCGCCAGGGGCACGCCGACGAAGCTGCGCAGGCCCAGCCGGCGCGGCCAGTGGCCGTCCGCATCACCTCGCCCCTCGTCCAGATCGTCCACCCGCACCGGCGCGCCGAGCGCGATGACCTCGGACTCCAGGCCCAGTCCCACCTGGAACTCACCCTCTTGCCGCGGATCCCATGACAGCGTGCGCGCCGCGCGCAGGATCAGCGAGCCGTCCTCACGCATGTGGGTGAGACACAGGGTGGCATCGGTCAGGTCCAGTGCCACCTCCGTGGCCAGTCGCAGAATCTCGTCCGGCCGGGCGCTGGAAACCAGAGCAGCGCCGATCTGCCGGAAGGCCCGCTGCAGTGCTTCCTCTTTCTGCTGGTGCTTGGTGTAGAGGCGCGCGTTCTGGATCGCCACTGCCGCCTGGTTGGCTAGAGCGACGGTCACGGCCACCTCCTCCGCCGTGAACTCGTGCGGGTGGCGCACATAGTTGAGGAAGAGGCTGCCCATGGGTTGGTCTTTCCATAGCAATGGGACGACCAGGATGGATTGATCGCCGAACATGCGCACGGCCTCTTTGTCCGTGAGGGGATGCGTCTCGGCATCGTCGATGACGACCGGGCAGCCGGACTTGATCACCTCGTAGGAGAGCCGCTCATCCTCGCAGCGGACGGTGCGTCCCTTCCATTGATCCGCCACGAAAGGGTCCAGTCCGTAGATGGCCGCAGCCATCAACTCCTGCCGGCTGTCGTCCAGCAGCCAGATACTGGCCCTGTCACCGTCCATGAGCTCGGATACCGTCTTGACGACTCGCTCCAGCACCTCCGACAACTCCAGTGTCGAGGTCAGAACCAGCGCGACGTCGACCAGCGCATCCTTCGCGCGCCTGCGTTGCTCCTGTAACGAATGTTCCACTACGTCTCCCATATCCTGAACAGATATCAGACCCCAGCGCAGTTGTCAAGGTAAGTGTCATTGCTACCGAAGAATAATGTGTCTCCCATCCCTGGGGGCGCGGGCGTCCTTGTCCGCATCCTAGACCGCCGCGGTTTCCGAAACCGCGGCGGTCTGTTTGAGGACCGCGGCGGTCTGGTGGGGACCAGGACGCCCATGTTGTCCCCCGTCTCATTGCCGTGACTTCCCGGCGGGCAGTTGCTATAATGTTTGCAAGAGAAGGAAGCATACCGAAAAGAGGTGCTGCGCTCCAGCACCTCTTTTCGGACCCAGCGAACTGGCACGAGCGGCCGCGCGATCGAATGGCGAGGCACGGAGGGATGCGAGACGTCTGGGCTCTCCGCGGCTACTCCAGGGGGCGTGGCGCAGGGTCAGACCCTATCGACCGTGCTTCGTGGAGGTGGTTGTGTGAACCAGGCGGTCCAAGCTATCGACAGCGTCATCGCAAACGTCGAGCGCGTCATCGTGGGCAAGCGAACCGAGGTAGAGCTGGCTGTGGTTGGGTTGCTCGCCCAGGGGCACGTCCTGATCGAGGACGTCCCGGGCGTAGGCAAGACCATGCTGGCCCGCAGCATCGCCCGTTCGGTCGGCTGCGACTTCAAGCGCATCCAGTTCACCCCCGATCTTCTCCCCAGCGACGTGACCGGCGTCTCTATCTACAACCAGAAGACCGGCGAGTTCTATTTCCACGCGGGGCCCATCATGGCCCAGATCGTCCTGGCCGACGAAATCAACCGCGCCACCCCGAAGACCCAATCGGCCCTCCTGGAGTGCATGGAGGAGCGCCAGATGACCGTGGACGGCGTCACCTATCGCATGCCCGATCCGTTCATGGTCATGGCCACCCAGAATCCCATCGAGTACGAGGGCACCTTTCCTCTGCCCGAAGCACAGGTCGATCGGTTTCTGCTGCGTCTGAGCCTAGGATACCCCTCGCGCCAGCAAGAGATCGCTATCCTGGAGCAGCAGCAGCGCACGCACCCCATCGATGATCTGGTCCAGGTCATCGATACGGAACAGGTCCGCCGATTACAGCAGCAGGTCCGGGAGGTGTACGTCGATCCGCTGGTCCGTGACTACATCGTCGGTTTGGCAGAGGCCACGCGGCAGCACCCGGACGTCTACCTGGGGGCCTCCCCACGCGGCTCGCTGGCCCTGTTTCGTGCGGCGCAGGCGCTGGCCCTGATACGCGGTCGCGACTTCGTCACGCCGGACGACATCAAGCACCTGGTCCGACCGGCGCTGGTCCACCGCGTGATCGTCGGACCAGCCGCCCGCATGCGCAATGTCAAGGCCGAGGGCATCGTCGTGGAGCTGATGGAAAGCATCCCCATCCCAGGCATCCGCCGCGGGGTCGCTCGGTGAAGCAACGCATCACCGGCCACGGTTGGGTGACCATCATCGTGGGAATCGCCACCCTCAGCGCGGCCCTCACCGGCAGTTTTTGGCTGGTGAACCGTCTGGCCTACGTAGTCCTGGTGGCATTGGCTCTCTCCTACGTCTGGGCTCGGCTGAATATCGCCTGGCTGCGCATCGAGAGGCGAGGGAAGGCCACACGCGCGCAGCTCGGGCAAGAGGTCGAAGAGCAATTCGTGCTGCACAACGCCAGTCGTATACCCAAGCAATGGCTCGAGTTGAACGATCAATCGACCCTGCCGGATCACCTGGTAAGCGCAGTGGTCGGATTGGCGGCCCGCCGAGAGATGATCTGGACCGTACGCACGACCTGCCTGCGACGAGGGCAGTTTCGGCTGGGTCCTCTGGAGCTCATCACGGGCGATCCCTTGGGACTCTTCACGTGCAGTATTCCTGTCCCGACCACGCACTCCGTGATCGTCTATCCTAA
>SCTZ01000082.1 GCA_004297765.1 Chloroflexota bacterium
GGCGGCTGGGGCATGACCCAGGAGTGGTGCGATCGAGTGCACGCCGATGCCTACGGAGACACAGCCAACGAAGCCCTGGCCAAAGTGAAGGAACTCCTGAAGGCCAAGGTCTAGCACGTCCGATAGGATATGTGAGTTCATAGCCGCGAACAAGACAAGGAGATAGCCAAGTCATGTTTAGAGGTAGGAAGCCGATTATTGGCGCGCCCTATTGGTACAACACGCCTCTCGATGAGCTGGATTTCGAGTGGACCACCGAAGAGAAACTCGAGATCGAGCGCTACTGTGAAAAGATTCTGAAGAACATCGAGGCAGAGGGGGGCATGACCCCGCGTGAGCGCTGGAATGCGTGTTTGTGGGGTAAGGATAAAGACCGCATGCTGATGGCAGTGCCGCTGAACAACGTCTATACTGCCAAGACCCTGGATTCCGCTGCCGATGCCATGAAACCTATCGACCTGTACCAATACCCCAAGCTGTGGATAAAGTCCCACCTGGCAACCGTTGCCCGATTCGGACTGGACTATCCCACCGTACACAATATCAATTATGGCGAGGATATGTGGGGCGGCCAGTCGCGGATGATCGAGTACGGTAACCCGATTCTTGACGGCAAGCCTCCGATCACGTGCTTGGAAGATCTGGAGGGCATGCCGATACCCGACCCCAGGAAGGACGGGTTGTATCCTGGTTACCTCTGGGCCAATCGGGAGCTCAGACGGATCTTCGACGAATATAAGTTACCCCTGCCGCAAGTGGGGTCTATTTGTCCTGGGCCTACCCTGTTGCCCATGATGGGTATGCTGGGCTGGACAGAGTTCACTATTGGCCTGCGTAAGAACCCGGAACTGGTTCGCAAATGCATGGACATATCCAACGAATTCCTTATCGGGTTCGGTAAGGCTTTTATCGATGAGGTCGCACCAGACTCAATATATATGTGAAGCATGGACGGAGCTTATCCGTTGGATAAGCACATGTGGACTGCTGATTACTTCAGCACCCTCGGCAAGACCCTGAGCCAGTACGCGGTCGAGAAGATGGGTAGAAGGATCCATCTGTTCTATGGATACGCCTACATGGGCAAGTCGTACGAATGGTTCACCCAAATGTACGAGGTGGGTGGGCTGGGACCGGCCGGGGAGACCTTCAACGGAGGAATGGGCGGACGCGGCGCCGTGGATCTGGAAAAATCGGCGGATTGGCACCATGAACATGAATGTTTCATGAGCTACACGATCGAGGACCGAATCATGGAGTTTGGCTCACCAACCGAGCTAGAGGAGGCCGTAAAACAGCATTGCCTGAGCCACAAACACATGCCCCGGTTTGCTCCGGGATATAAGCCGCCCTACTGGACACCTTTTGAGAACCTTGATATCGCGATTGCAGCGCACAAGAAATACGGCAGATACGACTAGTGTTCGACCACAGAGAAGACGCTACCTGTCATTCTGAGCGCCGCAGCGCGAAGAATCCGTATCCCCAGGGCGCGGATTCTTCGGCGCCTGCCCTGAGCAGAGCCGAAGGGTGCGCG
>SCTZ01000083.1 GCA_004297765.1 Chloroflexota bacterium
CAGCTACCAGGTTCCGCTGGCGCCATGGATCGCACCCAAGCGTCGGGGGCGCCCACCCAAACGCGCAAACACACCAGCCGTGGCGGTAACATCATGATCACAGTTCAATGTGGCGGTACCCTCTGCACGTGGATCAATGGCTATTCCATCGCGGAGCAGATAGGCTATTCGAGCAAGATAGTCCACTTGCCGAGATTCCAGCCGTTGTGCATGCAGTTCCGTTCGCGCCTCAGGCAGGACAATCGTTCTATAACCAAGCATTCTCGCGTAGTTTCGGATCTTGGAACTGGCGCCCAGAGTGCCGTGTGGTGCAAGAATTGGGGCTCAAGTGCGACTTTGCCAAGGACGGAGTACAGGTGGAGGTGGAATTCGGTAACGCGCGCACTTACTACCAGGACTTCGTGAAGTTCCTATTAGGCAACCGCTACGCTGGAATCGAATTGGGTGTCCTCGTCGTCCCAACAAGCTCATTCGCAAGACATCTGTGCCAGATCGGGCAGCAACGTGCCGTTGAGAAGGGTCGTGGGCAGTACAGCGGAATGATCGACTTCGACAAAGTGTATCGTGAGTTCCATTACCTTGAATTCATGCTCTCAATGCCTATTGCCATCGCAGGTATTGGCAGCACTGCTCTCTAGAGTGGACGACCGCTACCTCTCCGCTTATGGATGGATTGAAGGTAGAGAAGCAAATGACAAAACGAAAAGACGCTCAACGGGGCGTTCACCAAGATCGCAAGGATGCCCGAGGACTACATCATCCACCGACGACAACACGAAGGCAATGGCGCAACCGAGTGGCGTAGCTCTTTCCAGGCTTTGACCGACGCGGAGAAGCTTGAGTTCATGAGGGTCGCAAGCGAGACTGGGACACCCGATCAGGAGAGCAGATTTGGGCAACTCCTCGCGCCCTATCCCCGGCGCTGACATAGCACTGCCGTCGGAGTAACGAGAGACGGACAGGATGGCTGATTGGGTGAGGGGGCGCGCACATGATCAGGGAACGGTTGATCTCTTCCGACCCAGCGATGTATGGTAGCAGTGAGGTAGGACGCTATGGCCAGTTGGGGTGATCTAAGGGAGTAGAGAAGCCGTGCTGGCGGAAGTGGTCATCGAAGGCAAAAGCAAGATAAAGGCCCAACCGTTTCATGACTGAAAAGCTTATTGCGTCACAAAAAGAGTAGTTCTTGTCTGCTCGTTGAAGGATAAGAGCTTTGGCCTGCTCCTCGTCTTCTATGCTTGTACGCAATAGAGAAATACCGTCCAAACCACTAACCAGGAACCGACGGGCTGCAGAAGGGTTTATTGCTCGTATAAGTGAAGCGTGAGTCTCCACTACCACATGCACCGTAGAAAACAAACGATAGTGACCTTTGATGAGTCTATCTACGACAGCGCCCGCCTCAGCATGAGAACCGTCCTTACGGTCTATGTGGGCCAAAAAAGCGGAGGTGTCAACAAACACTCTCCGCTCGTTGATCGACCTAGGAACTCGTTCCATCAGTCAATCTAACTCGTGCTTACAAGATGAGTATCCGCCCTCTCGGTTGCTCTCCCCAATACCCCTTATCTTGACAAAACCCGCCTCGGGAGTTAGAGGCTTGCCGATCGAACTTCTGGTGAAGCTGCTGACCTTTCTTGTCTTGCGCGGCGCTTTCTCGGACTCCTGCTTTTTGATGCCCATGGGAATCACCTCCTTCTCGTTCTATCGAGGCTATTGTATCACAGACAGGCTTGGGGTGTTCCCACGCAAATGTGGATCCTGGAGCGCTTGAGGCAACAGAACCGAAAGATCTCATAGCTCTTAGCCCTGGTCTAGACCTAGGCTTGCGTGCGAACCCCCACCCCCTCCAGCGGCAGCGCGAAGCTGAAGCGGCTGCCTTTGCCTGGCTCGGATTCCACCCAGATGCGGCCGCCGTGGGCCTCCACGACGCCCTTCGAGATGTAGAGGCCGAGTCCCAATCCGCCGGCTGTGGTGCGGCCGTCCGCGGTTCGATAGTAACGCTCGAACAGGTGAGATTGCTCCTCGGGAGCGATGCCTACTCCTTGGTCCAGCACCGATACTACCGCCCAGCAGGGACTTTCGCTCGATGGGCAAGGAGCAAGATCGCCCGGCCAGGTGGCACGCCCGGCCATGACCAACGCTCCCTCGATGCGGACCGTGATCTCTCCCCCGGCCGGGGTGTACTTGACGGCGTTATCCATCAGATTGCCCAGCACGCGCTCCAGATAGGTCCTATCCCACTGGCCGCACAACTCGTGGCTCTGCTTGTGAAGTACGAGCCGATGGGCCTCTGTCGTCGCCTGAGTGGACTCCACGACGCGCTCGGCCAATTCCGCCAGGTTGGTGGGCTCCAGACGGAGCTCCAGACGTCCCATCTTGATGCGCGTAAGGTCCAGAAGTCGATTGATCATGTCCAGCATGCGCGCGCTCTGCCTGTCGATGACCTCCAGGTTCTTCACTGTGGCTTCCTGTCCCTGCTCTCGCAGGGCCTGTCGGTGTAGCAACTGGGCGAATCCCCTGATCGACGTAAGCGGAGTGCGCAGGTCGTGGGCCATCATCCCCAGAAACTCGTCCTTCAGCTCCTCGACCTCTTTGCGCGCGCTGATATCTCTGATGGCATGCACGACCGCTGTAGGTTTCCCATCCGGACCATAGATTGATCCATATGCCACATTCACCCATATCTGCCGCCCGTCTCGGCTCGTGACCGTGGCGTCCACGCTGGATGGCCCGCCGCCAAAGGGGTGCAGGAAAGGGCAGGTGGACTCGCAGAGGCTGTGGCCATCGCAGTCGTGCGCATCCAGAAGATAGGTACAGGTCCGTCCCACCAGGTCCTGCGCGGAGTAGCCGGTCAGCAACTCGAGAGCGGGATTGACGGCGAGCACTCTGTGCTGTCCGTCCACCACCATGAGACCATCCGCCGTGGCGTCAACGATGGTCCGCATGCGCGCTTCCTGTTGCCGACTCAGCTCGAAGAGCTGCGCTAGCTCCTGGTTGGCCCGCTCGATCTCGGCGTTTCTGCGCTCGAGCTCGCGCTGCTGTTCGGACAGCTCTTCGTTCTGAACCTGGATCTCTTCCGCCTGGGACTGAATCTCCTCCGACTGGGTCAGCAGCTCCTCGTTCTGCGCCGATATCTCTTCAGATTGCGCCTGCAACTCTGCGTTTTGGGACTCCAGAAGCTCCTGGTTGTCGCGCAGCTCTGCGACGAGAGACCGCAACTGCGTCGTGACTCGCTCGTTCTCACGCCGAACGAAGGCGTTCTTCAAGGCTAGCCCGATCATCGGCAGAACGCTCGTGAGTGTCTCCAACTGCTCGTCGACATGCTCAAGCAAGGGCGGATCGAGCATCTCCAGGACGCCCAGGACCTCGTCGCTGAAGAGCACAGGCAGCGCGACGTACGAGGAAGCGGGCTCAGAGTCGAGTCCATCCTGGCGGCCTGTGGGTCTCAGGACAAGCGCACGCTGTGCCTTAAAGGCCTGCCAGATTCTTCGCTGGCGCTCTTCGTCGTTCGGGGGCTCGGACGGCAGCGCACGCTCCGCGTACACGCAGAGAAGCTGACCGTTCGCGACCCACAGGCAGACCTCGCTTGCGCCTGTCATCTCCAGGGCCGCTCGCACGGCCACCCGGCCGATCTCCTCGATGTCTATCGCTTGCGCCAGAGCCCGGCTGATCTCCACAGTCAAAGCCAACTCGGCACTTGTTCGCTGTGCTCTCTCCAGGGAACGGCGCAGCCCATCCATCTCCTGCGGACTAGGGCGGTGATTTTCCAACGTGGATCGCCTCTTCTATCAATTCAGCCAGATTCTCGAGCCCTACATCCACTCGGCATAGGGGCAGATCGACATACCGGGCAAACGCGCGGGCTGCCGCGGACCCCGGGGAACGTATCAGGGTCTCCAAATAGACGACAGCGGTCGCCGTCTCCGAAAAGAGCTCGCGCGCGGTGGCGGCATCCAAGCCAAATCGTTTTTCGATAGTTTCCCGCCAACCGGATAGCCACGCGGACGTCAGGAAGAACTGTCCCTCCATCAATCCTCGCGTGTATTGCTCCTCACCCAGCAACATGGCGATGCAGTTGCTGGCTCGAACTCGTGTGGCGCCATATCTAGCGGCCGTGGCGTCGATGCCTGGGTAGCATTCGCCGAAAACCAATACCGTCGGGTCCGCAGCGTCTGCATGCTTCTGGAGGTTTTCCGTGAGGACCTGCTCCAACGCGGTGCAATCGAAATGCAGGCTGGAGTCAAGGAAGCTGGTCCGAGCTGCAAGATGTCTACCCGCTAGTACGCTCTCGACCTCGTCTCGCACGGCGTCACAGGCGATGATGTTGCAGGCACGCCTCACAGACCTCCTCCCGCGGCTGGTCCATAGGTCCCCCAGCGGCGGGCAGCCCCGACGGTAGCGTGCAACACCTCGTCCGTCACCGCAAGGGGAAGCTCCCATTGGGGTGCCAGGATGTAGCCAGCGCCGCCGGCCTGGGCAAGGCAATGTCGCACCGCCGCGTCCGCCTCCCCGGCGGTCCAGGCTGTCATCTGGATGTTGTTCAGATTGCCGATCACCGCCGCACGCCCCCGCAGCTCGCGCTTGCACGCCCCCAGGTCATCTTCGGCCGTGACCGCCGCGGCCAGGGCTCCGGTGTCGGGCACCAGATCTATCATTGGCTCAAGTCGGCCGACACCCAGCAATGCGACCGGGCCGCCAATTCGCGCGATGGTGTGCTGAAGATTGGGAAGTGATCGTTCCTGGAACTCCTGACGGGTCGACACTGTGGCGGAGGAGATTGGATCTCCTAGCGCCACCGCGTCCGCACCGGCCGCGAGCTGGGCTCTCGCCCAGCGCACGCAGAATTCGGTGCTTGTCTCGACGACGTGTGCGTGCACGTCGGCCGGGCCAAACAGGAGCAACTCCATCCAGCGATCCATTCCGAGCAGCATGGCCGGCAGGGACAGCGGAGCGATGGCGACCCCGATGATGGGCACCTGCCCCTTGATGCGCTCTGCCATCAGCTCGATGGCGCGCAGCACCATGCGCAGAGGGGTCGAATTGGCTGGATCGGGCGCTTCGAGCTGCAGGGCGCTGGTCCAATCCGCGACGACCGGTGCTCCAGCGTTAGGTGGGCCCGAGTCGGAGAAGAGGACCTCGGTACCAAAAGCTTCCGCCTCCACGGCGCCATAAGAGAAACCCAGGACGCAGTCGCAACCGTACTTCTGCTGCAGGCGCAGTTGCCCCTCCGCGACAGCCTCCGCACTCCGAAAGTAGTGCGGCAGACTCAGACCAACTTCGAGCGCGCCGTGCAGCGTGGCGAAGGAAAAGACCGGCACACGATCTGGCACCTGCCCGGTGAGCGCTCGCATGACTCTGTCGTAGGGACTCATCAGTTGACTCATCGCACCTGTCCTCGCTTCAGAGCCAGATCCCTTGTGGCACGCGCGGCCAACCCGGCGTTTGGTGCGGTCCCGTCGGCGCCAACCCTGCGAACCAGGTCGGGATCATAGTTGAAAGGGGCCCCTCCAACCAGAATCCCCACGTGGTTTAACCCGCGATCAATCAGCAGCGGCCTCACCTGAGCTATCTGGGCAGCGGTGTGCATCATCAGGGCGGAGATGGCGATGATCTGGGCCCCCTCCTGAGCCGCGGACTCGACGAATCGCGTCGGCTCGACCCCCAGTCCGAGGTCGACCACGCGCACTCCCGCCGCGCGAAGAAAGGCCGCCACGAGCTTGCGGCCCAGACCGTGGAAGTCTCCCGAGATGGTTCCGATGACCACCGTCAGGTCGCCACTAGCGGACGTCGGAAGAAGTGGCAGGATGAAGTTGCACGCGTCATCGGCGATCTTGCCGGCCACATAGATCTGCGAGAGCGTGGCGCCTCCCTCCGACCAACGTCGACCGAGCTCATTCAGAGCCGGTTGGATGACGTTGAGGAGCAGCCACTCGGGTTGCACTCCGCTCTCTACAGACCCTCGCAGGATACGATGCGATAGAGCGCGGTCCGCCCCGCCGATCGCTTCGAGGAACTGTTCCCGGGTGGGATCAGCATTGTTATCCAATCTACTGCCCATCTGCCCTGCCGCCCATCTACCGCTTCAGTGTGCGCCAGTGCGACTGCAAACTACTACGTGTGGCTGATCGGGAGTATTGAACACTAATAGCCAGTGTATCGTAGGTGGCGCTGATGCGTCAAGCGCTCAGCCTGGAGTCCTGGAGGCTCGTCATCTCCATCGTGTAGCCTTTCGTCCATCGGATCACGGGTAACACAGCACTGCCGCAGTTCTTGCAGGGACTGGGCAATCATGCGATCCATCGTAGGGGCGCACGTCGCATCGCACGCTAGCGACCGAGGAATTCCCACAGCGAGGCGACAAGGAACAGGGGCACGACAACGACGTAGATTCTCAACGCGTCGAACACGGCCTCCTTCGGGTAGCCGAGCCATTTGTTCCCGCGGTAGCATGGTTGAGGGCGGAAGTAGGCCCAGCCGATATTCACCCCGGCGCCTCCGGCGAGCGAATAGGGGATCGATTGCAGGATAAGCGTAAGCAGGTAGTAGAACGCCTCCTGACCATTCGCCAGGCGGCTGACGTGATCTCCGTCCACCGAAACAATGCCGCCTATCCATCCTCGGTATCCTACAATGGGGATGGCCGTGACGACGGCCAGACCCGACCCCGTTAGCGGCATAGCCCCGAGAAACAGGTTTCCTCGGAAGTCGAGTAAGGCAGCCTTGACGCGGTTGCCCTGCTGGAGAGCGATCGCTGAGGGGTCACTGGCATGTGCACGCGCGACGATCTCGTCTCGGGAGTGGAGCGCGAATTCGTTTCCCGTGTGAACCATCACCGCCCCGACGACGAGCGCGATGATGTGGAGACCGAGGATAGTCAGGATCGACCTACGGCTCCTTCCCAGGGCTCTCAGGACATCTCCTGCTAGCGCGCGTCCCCTATAAGGTATGCCTGCTTCTCCAATTCCGTGCATTATCCGGCCGCTCGCCACACTCCGCGATCAGATGAGCGGCCAGCATGCGCTTGATGGTACCGTACAAGGTGCCAGGTCCCATCTGGACTTTGCCCTGGCTGCCCCTGGCCACTTGCTGCATGCAGTTTGATAACTGGCACAGGTCACCGCCCCTTCGACTTGGCCAGATACACGGCCGCCCCATGCGCTCGCGTCTCGAGCTCGTCGTTCAGCGGGACCAGGTCGGCCTGACCGTACTTGCGCTGGAGGGCCAGTCGCAGGAGATGATCGGCGAAGCGGGGGTTCTTGGGGAGGAGCGAGCCGTGCAGGTACGTGCCGTAGGCGTTTCTATAGACCGCGCCCTCGCCGCCGTCCTCGCCGTTATTCCCGAAACCCACCAGCACCTTTCCCAGTGGTTGGCAGTTCGGGCCCAGATACGTACGTCCGCCGTGGTTCTCGAAGCCCACCAGTGTGCCGCCCTGCCACTCGATGGCAATGTTCCCGATGCAGCGTGCCACGCGGCGTCCCTTGTGGATGGTGACGGCATCGAAGATCCCGATGCCAGGCAAGTCCGGCCCGTCGGCGGGCCGATAGTAGCGGGCGAACAGCTGGTAGCCACCACAAACGGCTAGCAGAACGACGTCCTCCTCGACAGCCATCCGGATTGCTTCTCCCTTATGATCCTGCAGATCGCCGGCTACTAGCTTCTGCTCCTTGTCCTGCCCTCCGCCCACGAAGACGAGGTCGTAGGACGCGGAGTGAAAAGGTTGGCCGATGTCCACGGGCTCGATTTTCAACTCGATGCCGCGCCAATCGCAGCGTTTACGCAGTGCCGTGATGTTGCCCAGATCCCCGTAGACGCTCATCAACTCGGGGTATAGGTAGGCCAGCGTCAGCGATAGCTCTGCCACAGGCTACTCCCGCCCTTCCGCCAGGTAGTCCCGCACGTACCCCAGCCGCGCCAGCTCTCGGCGCAGCTCCAGCATGCCCGTGTAGGTTGGCAGAACGAAAATCTCCTCGCCCGGCTGGGACAGCGCCAGGGTAAGGCTCAATGCCGGGCCGATGCGCGGCTCCACGTGAAAAGTGGAGGGGACATCTCCAGGACCTGGTGTCCCATTCGGTGCATCCTGGATCCATCGCGTGCCCAGGACGCCGGCGTACTTCTGTCGGAGAGCCATGTCCTCGGCCCGTGTGCCGGAGACGACCAACGCCTCCACCAATCCGGCCATGCGCTCGAACTCCACATCCCAGATCCAGGACACGTCGCGCCCGTCGGCGATGTTGTCGTTCAGAATCAGCAGAACCTTGCGGCGCTTCTGTTCGCGAAACAGGGTCCGCAGTACCACGTTCAGTCCGGTGGGGTTCTTGGAGAGGATCAGGTAGACGCTGCGGCCGTCGATAACCACCTTCTCCAATCGCCCGAAGGCGCTGGTGGAGCCCTCAAGTCCCTGACTCACCGCTGACAATGGCGTTTTCAGGGCCATCGCCGCTGTCGCGGCCGCTAGCGCGTTGTAGACGTTGTACAGTCCGGCCAGATGTAGGTTGATCTGCAGCGGGCCGCTGGGCGTTGTCAGCGTCAGGCGCGTCTCTTCGATCCCGCGCAGCTCAACCGCGCTGGCCGAGACCTGCGTTGATGGTCGCGCGTAGTCTCCGCGTGGGCAGACGTAGTGTCCCAGGTGTCCATAAAAGACGGCTGAGTAATCATACTCCGAGCCGCAGTTCAGACACCAGCGCGAATCCGCCGCGTGGCTGAGAGCGGGCTCGGACTGGCCTAGATCCTCCAGACCGTAGTAAGCGATCTGGCAATGCAGCTCAGCGCCAAGGCTAGCTACGAGAGGGTCGTCCGCATTCAGCACGACCACCGTTTCGGGCGGGACCTGGCTAAGCGCCTCGCGCCAGTGCAGGGCGATGGTGTCCAGCTCCCCGTAGCGATCCAACTGATCGCGGAACAGGTTCGTAAAGACGATGACCCGCGGGCGGAAGGCGTTGATGGCCTGCGGCAGCACGGCCTCGTCCACCTCGAAAACGCCCGCTGTGCTGCGTGTCACGGATAGCCGCCCGGCGGGCGTGGTGCGCGCCAGCAGCGTCGTGGCCAGTCCGCGCATCAGGTTGGAGCCGGCGCGGTTGTGAACGGGGTCCAGCCCGGCGCAGTGCATGATCGTGGCGATCATGCGTGAGGTGGTCGTCTTGCCGTTGGTCCCCGTGACCAGCACGTTGCCCAACGGGATCTGGCGCGCCTGGGCCGCCACAAACAGAGGGTCGAGCGTATCCACCAGCAGCCCGGGCAGAGCCGTGGCGCTTCCTCGCCCCAGTCCGCGCGAAGCGAAGGCAGCCAGCTTGGCTAGAGACACGGCTGCCATTCGCCGCGGGCGAAATCCAGGTCGCTTGTGCAGGACTGATGTCTCGATGCGATCCGTCAACGCTACTCCATCCCTCACCTTATTATATGACGCGGAATGCGCGGCGGTCTATAGACCGGCCCCCGGGGTTTGGCGGACGACCATAGTACCAAAGTTCTATAGCCTTCCGGCGCCATATGTCGCACAATGGTAGCCTATTACGGATCCAGCCCGTACGCGGGCGGTGCAAGACTCCTCACCCCCAGAGACATCAACGCGGTGGGTGAGCCATAGGATGGGAGTGAGAGCTTTGATGATCAAAGCGCAAAACCCGAGACTGAGCAGCGCACTACTTGTCATCACGTTGCTGGTGATGACCGGGCTACTTGGTGGACTGCATCCGCAGGTAGCGAGTGCGATGACGCCTCCTGAGCCAACACCCAACTTCCTGCATGCGGAAGGCAGCCGCCTGGTCGATTCCGATGGCAAGGAGGTCGTGCTGACCGGGGTCAACTGGTTTGGCATGGAGACCGGCACCTTCGCGCCGCATGGTCTGTGGGCTCGCTCCCTGGATTCGATGCTTGACCAGATCGTGGCGCTCGGGTTCAATACCATCCGGCTGCCCTATTCTAACGAGATGTTCCATCCGACCAGCAAGCCGCAAGGCATTGACTTCGCGATCAATCCGGATCTGAAAGGGCTCACCGGCATCCAGATTATGGATAAGGTCGTCGAGGGCGCCCAGCGCAGAGGACTGAAGATCTTCCTGGATCAGCATCGTCCCAACCAGTACGGACAGTCCAACCTCTGGTACACGGACAAGCTCTCGGAGCAGCGCTGGATCTCCGATTGGGTCATGCTGGCTCAGCGCTACAAAGGCAACGATACCGTTATCGGCGCGGATTTGCACAACGAGCCACATGGTGAGGCCACCTGGGGCACAGGCAACGTCAGCACCGATTGGCGTTTGGCGGCCGAGCGCGCCGGGAATGCCATTCTAGCGGCGAACCCGGATTGGCTGATCATCGTGGAAGGCGTCGATAGCTACAAGGGCATCGGCTACTGGTGGGGGGGCAATCTGCGCGGGGTCAAAGACCACCCGGTCCGGCTCAGCGATCCGAGCAAGCTGGTCTACAGCGCCCACGATTACGGACCCGGCGTATCCGGCCAGAGCTGGTTTAGCGCGCCCGACTTCCCCTCCAATCTGTCCCGCTTGTGGGAGGAGAACTGGGCCTACCTGGTCCATGATAACGTGGCACCCGTCATCTTGGGCGAGTTCGGCGGACACTCGGTGAGCACCAAGGACGTGGAGGGTATCTGGCAGCGCACTCTGGTCGCCTATCTGCGCGACAACCGCATCTCCTATACCTACTGGTCGTTCAATCCCAACTCCGCCGATACAGGCGGGGTCCTGGAGGACGACTGGACCACCGTCAACGAGGCGAAGCATCAGTTGCTTGCTACCTATCAGGCATCTCTGCTTGGAAGGCCTGTGAAGCCAGCCGAGACGGCCAAGTCAGTCAAGTCCGGAGGAGCGTCGTTGCCCTGGTCCAGAGAGTACCTCGAACAGGTCGAAGAGGCCATTCGCCCGCAGTCTAGGAAGCAACCGGTGGTTCCGGTCTGGGAGGACCCGAGTCCCGCGGCGGCCGGTCTAAAGTCCGAGCAACAGGCGCTGGGCAGGCATTAACCGACCCTCAGATCGGTCCCCAGCGTCTCCATCTGGCACTAGGTGCGTCGTTCCACAAATCCAGCGGGCCAGCGGCAATTCGGTTCGTCTTTGAACGGGCGCCAAGCCTCCCCCCAGGGCACATTGCATGTGCCCTGGGGGCGGGGACGGAGGTCGGATTCTCAAAGGCTATCGCACTTGAGGAACGACGCACAAAGCGAGATGCACAAGGATGTCCTTGTGCATCTCGCGTTTTTCGCTTCGTTTCAACGGGCGACGGTGAAGCTCGCCGCCCGCGGGTTTGAGTCCATAGTCTGGCCGCCCGCACCTAGAACGTCCACCCCGATCACATAGTCGCCTTGGGGCACTCTCTGCGGAATGCGCCATACCCAGTATACGCTCTGCTGATCGCCGGCATCCACGCCGACCCCGCTCTGCTTCTCGTGCAACACGCTGGTGCCATCGGTCGATCGCACGTCGATGGCCACGGTCAGCCCGTCTAGCCTTCTGTCATTGTTCTCGAACGTAGTCCCTATGGTCAGCACGTTGAGGTGGTCGATAACCGCCGGCGTTGCCTCGGTCTCCACGAGCTCGACTGCTGCGCGGTCTTGCCCCGTGGTTCCAGCTGGTGATGTGTTAGTGACAGCTGGCAAAGCGTCGGTTCCTTCGGTTCCTGCTGAAATCGCGATGCTCCCAGCTGGCATAGCACCCAGCGAGAGGACAGTCAGAGATAATACACCTAACAGTAGAAGCTTCTTGCGCCACATGATCGCGGCTCCCTTCTAGGTTGCTGCTCCTATCTAGGAGAGGTAGCACACCTGAGCACGAAGCATGCCACGGGGGTATAATACAAGCGATACCGTCGCACGTAGCGCGACGACAGTGCCATGCCGGAACGATGGAGGAGCACATGCCGAGCCCAACCGTTCGTCTCTATGCTACCACGTGGTGCACCGACTGCACCCGCATTGCGCAGTTCCTGGAAGAGCAGGAGGTGCCGTTCGAATGGATTGACGTGGAAAAAGATCCGGAGGGCCTCCGGTTTCTGGAGCGGGTGAACGGGGGCCTGCAACTCGTGCCCACGGTCGTCTTTCAGGACGAATCGGTCATGACTAATCCCAGCAATGAGGAGATCGCGGCAAAGCTGGGTCTCCCCGTCGAGGGCGAAGGGCAGCTCTTTGATCTGATCGTCGTTGGCGCCGGGCCGGCCGGGTTGACGGCTGCGATCTACGCGGCGCGGGAGCATCTGAGCACGCTGGTGCTCGAGCGCGGTATCCCGGGTGGCCAGATCGCTCTGACCGAACAGATCGACAATTATCCGGGCTTCCCCGAGGGTATCGGCGGTTTCGAGTTCGCCGAGCGTATCGCCGAGCAGGCCCGACGCTACGGAGTGGAGATCCTGTCACCCACCCAGGTCACCAGGGTAGTGCGGAACAGTAAACATCTGATCGTGGAGACCGATCTAGAGGATCGTTACAAGGCCCACGCCGTACTGATTGCTACCGGCTCGTCCTATCGGCGCCTCGGCGTGCCCGGCGAAGAGCACCTTATCGGGCGCGGCGTCAGCTATTGTGCCACCTGCGACGCGCCCTTTTTTAGCGGACAGGACGTCCTGGTGGTTGGCGGCGGGGATAGCGCGGCCCAGGAAGGACTCTTCTTGACCAAGTTTGCGTCTTCCGTCACGCTAGTTGTGCGGAGAGGCGAGATGACCGCCTCGCGCATTCTCGCCGACAAGATCAGCCACCATCCCAAGGTTAAGATCCGGTACCACACCGTTGTGAAAGAGCTGCGCGGCGACACTCATCTGAGTTCAGCGCTCTTGCGCGATCTGCGCAGCGGCGAGGAGTTCGAGATGGCGGCTGGTGGGCTCTTCGTCTTCATCGGCATGCATCCCAATACCGAGTTCCTGAAAGAGACGGTCAAGCTGGATGCAGCGGGGTTCGTGACAACTGACCATACCCTGGGGACCAGTCTTCCCGGCGTCTTCGCCGCGGGCGACGTGCGGGCGGGCAGCACGAAGCAGGTCGCCAGCGCAGCGGGTGAGGGTGCTACCGCCGCATTGATGATCAGCGAGTACCTGCGCGAGAGGATTTCCCAACTTTAGCCAGCCATCGTGTTCTTCTCCTTCATCACCTGCGGCTCGATAGAGACTATTCTTCGTCGCGTCGGCAAGAATCCTGCAGCGTAACCATTGCCACTCACCTTTGGAGGTATCGTCACATGGTGCAGCAATGGAACCCGTTTCGTGAGACGATCGATCAATTCCTGCATGAGGCGTCAGGCCGACCATCCCTGCCTCCCGCACGACTGACGGCGGACGTCTATGAGACAACCGACGGCGAAGCGTTCGTGGTTGAAATCGCGGTCCCCGGAGTGAAGCCGGATGAGATCAAGGTCGAGGCTGCCGGCGATAGCCTAACCGTGTCTACCCAGCCACAGCAGGCTGAGCCGGAGACCGGTCGAAGATACTTCAGACGCGAGCACCCAGCAGGACCCATGTCTCGGATAATCGATTTCCCCGAGGAGATAGATACCGATAATACTCAGGCTACTCTGGAGCACGGGATCCTGAAGATCCATGTTCCCAAGGCGGCCGTTAGCCGGTCCAAGGTCATCAAGGTTCGTTACTCGGCGTAGGCGAAAGGGTCATGCGATCAGTCGGATCTGTCCGATCGGACAGATCCGACTGATCTGAGCTGTCCGTGCTTCGCGCTCGACAGCTCTCTCAGCCTGATGCATCGGGAAATGTTGCACACGCCTCGACCAGACCAGGGCTAGCTGGGACGGGCAACGCTATGGGGCAGTGGGCTGGATTGGTTCCGGCTTCGGTTGTTCTGGCTCGGCCGTTGGTGTTGGTTGCTCTGCTTCCAGAGTTGGCGCCGACTGCTCCGCTTCCGCCGTCGGTGTCGGCGTGGGCTCCTCCTTCGGGCTCTCGCCAGGTTTGCCCAGGCACACGTGATCCGTGGCCGTGGCCAGCGACGGCACCGGATGTACAACGTTGGCCCGGATCGAGAAGATGGCCGCGGAATCCACCCACTTCAAGAGCTTGTTGGACGACGCATCGAACAAACCCATCGATAGCTTGTAGCTCTGGTCCTCCAGCAAACTGTCGAAGCGCGCCCGTAGCGGCGCTTCCGCATCGGGGAAGAGGAGACCTCCTACGGCCTCGACTTCGGGTTGCTTATCCGATGGCTTGCTCAGATAGACCTTGACCAGATAGCGGCCGGATTCACGAGATCTGGCGTCGACCTCCACTGTCACAGTGTTTCCTGCCACGGCCAGCCGCGGCTCGCCCAGGATGTAGGGCGGCTCCGGAGCTTGCCCGGGGGAGGGCGGCTGCTGGTCTGCCGGCGACAAGCTTACCTCTGACCAGTGATCGGTTACCCACGCCGATACGAGCGGCTGGGCTGCTGACCACGGACCACACCCATCGCCTCCCCAGTAGCTCCAGGCAAAGGCTCCGGCCAATCCCTGGCGATAGGCGAGATCCAGCGCGTCTCCGCTCGTGTAGTAGCGGCTTCCCGCCAGCGGATACTCTCCTAGCACGACGGGCTTGTCCAGGCGCACGAATGGGTCCAAAGCCTTCAACGGCTCCCATGGCTCCATCCAGTCATACCAACTGAAGCTGTAGTAGTCCAGCCCCAGACCTCCCCAGTAGTTCATGTTCGACGGACGATTCGACTCGACCGTGGCCAAGGCTCCGCTGTACCGATGAATGCTGACCGCGGTCTCTCGCACGAACGCGCGGGCCGCGGACAGGGGGATCTTGATCCGGCCGTCATCGTCCATATTGGTCTCGGTCAGTCCCCATTCCGGCTCGGCGATTATCTCGTAGGCCGCGACTCTGGCCGGATCGACCGCGGCGATGTGCTCCAGCAGTGGAATGATCACCTTGGTCTGAAGCTCCTGGCGCTTGTCGTCATCCTCCAGATGTTCCGCGTGCCCGCCGATCTGCACGCCGTCCTGCGTTTGGTCGCTGGTCCAGAAG
>SCTZ01000084.1 GCA_004297765.1 Chloroflexota bacterium
GCTGCGCCGTCTCCACGGCGCGTTCGAGGTTCCACTGCGCCATTCCGTTGGTGTACGCGTCGTCGTCCACGTCTTCATGGTACTCGTCGGGGCCAATCACCCGCCGAATGTGATAGCGATTATCCTCGCCCTGAATGACGCGGCTTGCCCAGAAGCGCGCGGTGGCTAGTATCATCTCGGCTCCAGCCTCCAGGAAGAACGCATCGTCGCCCGTGGCTTGCCAGTACTGCCAGACTGCGTAGGCCACGTCGGCGCTGATGTGATGCTCCTGGAGCCCGGACAGGATGGGGATGACCTCGCCCGCCGGAGTTATGGCATAAGGTGGCGTGGCCTCTTCGCCGGTATCCGTGGATTCCCAGGGATAGAGGGCCCCACTATATCCTAGCGCCCGCGCTCTTCTCCTGGCAGCGGGCAGGGTCTCATAGCGGTACATGAGCAGAGATCGCGCGGAGGGCGGGTGTGTGAACACGAAAAACGGCAACATATAGATCTCGGTGTCCCAGAAGATGTGTCCTAAGTACGCTTCTCCCGTGAGGGCGCGGGCTCCAACGGAGATGCGCGGATCCTCCGGGTTGGCTGAGCCGATGAGATGATACACGGCCAATCTGATGGCACGTTGAGCTGTCGAGTCGCCACGGATCTCCACGTCGGCGGCTTGGTGGCGTGTCTCCCAATCCTGCACGCTCTCCTGTAGCAGACTATCCGCACCCTGTTCGGCCAGTTGAGATAAATGCTGGACGGACACCCGAATCGCGTCTGAAACATCGCGCGAGGTATACGTGGACACCAGCTTGTCAATCCGGTACATCGTGCCCATGTCTGCCATCCAGATCCAGCGATCGCCGATCGAATCTGTGGTCACAAGCCTGGTATGCTCCGCCTGGACGTCCAGGTCTCCTCCCGGGTGGAAGACACTGGTTGTGGCGAAGGACAGGACTATGCCCGATTCGCGCAGTGAGACGACCAGCGCCGGACACGTGGCAGGACCGGGCTCTCCGTCTGCCGGCTGAGCGTGCAGAAGGGGAACCTCTACGACGCTGACTCGCGCGATCCCGGCGGCGCTCTCGAGGTTTCCATCGACCACGCAATCCACAGCTATCTTGCCGCTGTAGTTTTCGGGGGTTATCGTGACCCACTCGACTAGAGCGTGCCGGTCGGCCAAGGAGACGAATCGGTAGAAGTGTAGACAGGTGATGCGCCCGATATCGTCACTCTGGCGCCAGATCCGCTCGAGCACTCCCCGTCGCATGTCCAGAATCCGTCGGTGCTCCAGCGTCCGACCTCGATCCAGGCGCAACTCCTCGCCCTCGACGCAGACCATGATCCTTGCCCAGTCGGGAGCCAACAGCAGCGCGCGGATGGAGTTGGGGGGATGCAAGAATACGCCCGCGACCAGAGTGGCAGGACGAGATGCACTGCTGCGTTCCGCCAGCGAGCCCCGCGTACCGATATAGCCGTTGGCCACTGTGAAGAGGCTTTCGATCTCGTGCTCTCGCGCTGGATCAAAACCCTGCTCAACGAGCAGCCAACTGGCATCAGGCCGATGGGTGGATGCTGTGGCCATATGATCGGGTGGACTAGTGCTCGATGCGCTCACATGATCCCGAACGGCCACCGAGGCCGCCGTCTCGTGCAGGCGGATTTGCTGGTCAAGGAGCTCCAAGAACCGGGGCGGTCCGCCGCCGAGGTGAATCACTCCCGGGGGAACGCCGTTCGGCTCTGGCCCCACGGAGACGAAGGTCGCCCCTGTCGCGGCGGGGATCATCATCCTCTCATCGCTGCCATCGAATCCAGCGATGGGTCCGAATTCGTCGCCCACCACGAGGATCTCTTGAGCAGGGATATCCTGAGGAGCGGCCAGCTCACGCATCATCCAGGCTATGGAATCGCCCTTGTCCGTCAAACCTACCTCGACGTGTTTCACATCACTGGTGATACGTGCCTCTCGCAACCCCTTTTCCAGAGCGACGGCCTTCGTCAGCTGAATGACCTCACGCAGTCCTGCGGAGATTCCGGACTCCCTGAGCCGTTCCTCCACAGCCCGCAGTAGCTCGCCGAGAGCGGCTTTGGGAGGGTCGGCCCAGGCCGGGAGAGGGATGAGGTCGATCTTGCGGCGATTGGGTCGGTCGTAGATGACGTCGATCCGCAACCCCGTGTGTGCCTGGATAGTCTGCCGAATCGCGTCGGCCACCGCGGTGAGCAGTTGGTTCTCCTCCGGCGTGGCCACCCGTCGCCATACGGCGAGAGGTTGTGATTGAGCGTCGAAAGTGTAGACCTCGGAGCCGCGATTGGTGCAGATGTACAGACGGCGCTTGTGTGGGCCCACGATAGACGCGGAGAGCTGGCGGTCGATGTTCTGGAAGTTCGTCCCCGTGATAATGACGATCCAGACGCCGAGTCGCAGAAGCGCTTCCAGCCGTTGCCGGACTGGCGTGGCATCTTCCCAGCGGCTGGTTACCGCCGTGCCGTCCCAGTCGAAGGCGATCAGCGAGAATGGTCGCATGATGTCGGCGGGCATCACCGCGCCCTCGGAGGCATCATTCATGATTCAGGCAAGCCTCTCCATTCTCACCTGGGGCAGGAGGGCCCGGACATCGGCCGGGGAGCCGAGCAATGCTCCGGGAGCCATAGCTGTCGCCGCTCCTGCGGCGGTGCCCAGGCGCAGTCCTTCCACATGGCTTTCGCCGCGGTCCAGCGCGATAGCCAATCCGGCGACCATCGAGTCCCCGGAGCCGATCGTGCTCAGTCGGGTCACCTCGGGCGGGATCGCCCAATGGTGCTAAGATTTCGCACCTTAACAAGTGGAGCAGATGATACCTCCGGCTGAGTGCTAACATGGTAGTATATCCCGACCAAGGAGCATACCACCATGGTGACCGCAACTCAG
>SCTZ01000005.1 GCA_004297765.1 Chloroflexota bacterium
ATCGCCTCGTGACCTGAGTCGAGGCCGATGCTGACGTGCGGATCGGCGAAGACAGCATCTGGAGAGGCGATGACGATGTCCGCCTCGCTAGCGAAGTCTATCCCGCTCCACCCGATCGCCGCAGTTGAAAAAGCCATCCGTGAAGGTTGACCCAGTGTCGATGGTATACGGCATAGGGCCCTCCGCGATAAGCCATACACCGCCATAAAGTCAGCGACAGCTCGGCTGCTGTTCCTGACGATTACTCTGCTAGTACTGCACCTGCTATAGCCTTGAGGATCACCACATTAGATCCGTTCGCCCTCCATCGCACTTGATGACCTGGGCCGTGATGAAGCTGGACTCATCTGAGGCTAGAAACAAGGCTAGGTTGGCTATATCCTCCCGTGTGCCGGTACGACGTAGCACAGAGGCGTTTACGTGCATGTCTATTACCTGCTTGATGAGATCTGCGGCTTGTGGATTGTGCTCCTGGATGTTCGTCCCGAGGATTGCCCCTGGAGCGATGCTGTTTACGTTAACGTTGTAGGGACCGGCTACTTTTGCTGTGGCTTGCGTAAGGGCGATAACCCCGGCCTTAGAAGGAGGATAATTAACGTGATCAACCTCGATGTAGCCTAGTCCGCCTATAGATGAGATGTTTACGATCTTGCCATAGCGTCTTTTCATCATGTGTCGCAAAGCAGCCTGAGTACAAAGGAAGACGCCCTTCAAATTCACGTCAACTACATAATCCCAGTCTTCGTCACTCATTTCTAAGAACGGAGCGCTTTTGGCAACTCCGGCGTTATTCACTAAGATGTCGACTGCCCCGAAAGTATCTATGGTGGCTGTCATCAAGGCAGTCACCTCATCCCGCCTTACAACATCCGCTTTGAAGGCAAGTGCTTTCCCCCCGCGGCTATTGACTTCCGCGGCAACCTGTCTAGCTCTCTCCTCAATTATGTCGCATACCACCACCGAAGCACCCTCTTCAGCGAACCTACTGACTATCCCTTCACCGATTCCTGCCCCGCCACCTGTTACGATTGCCACCTTTTGTTCTAGTTTCATCGCTTCTTCCTTTCATACCCCTGTTTGAAAGTACACGTGCCAAGATCCGTTCACGAAGCGTTATCCTGCCTGGGTAATTCAAAGGTGTAGGGACTGATGGAGCAAGATGTAACTATGTAGTTAAACCCATCGGGCGAGTTGCTGAGCCATTATAGCGCCAACGAGGTGGTGTGTCAAGTAGTTAGATTTCGCCGTGCAACCACTTGACAAGCTGGGCCGAGAACACTATAATAGCCCTACATTGTAACTAAGGGGTTTAACTCACAAGATGCCTTCCTTCGTGCTCGCATCCCTCCGGCATCCCCTACCCGCTGGGCAGCGCATCGCCGCGCCCCAAGTCCTTGGTCTGCCCAAAGCGTATTGGTACGACTTGCCGCGGAGCACGGCTGGCAGCGTTGGACTTCGAGGGCGTTGTGGTTGCCGAGCAGGCACTACCGGCGCGGTCGGAGACGGCAGAGCGAATGCTGACCCGAAGTTGGAACCGGCTGATGGCGCTGATCGAGCGCGATCTACATTGCTGTTTTCGAACCCGCCAAGACAACCGAGATGTCGAATTACCGAGGTGAAGCGTGGGTCTGAGGGCTAAGTCGGCAATAGTAGGACTGGGTATCACCGCGATGGGCCGGGTTTATGGACGGGACGGCTACGATTTCGCGGCCGAGGCGATCAAGCTGGCAATGGACGACGCCGGACTCGACAAACGGGATATCGATGGCCTGCTGATCAATACGCGCCCGAGCGCGACGTCCTGGCTGCAGTTGCAAAACACGCTGGGTTTCCGCGATCTTAAGCTGATCAACCAGATGTACTCCGCGGGGGCGACGGCAGGAACAATGGTGCAGTACGCGACGATGGCCATCGAAGCGGGTCTTGCCAGCGCAGTCGCGATCGTGTTTGCCGATGCTCCACTTACAGAGTCGCCTTCGAGCGTGTACACGGGAGCGGATGTTCTACCGTTGAGCGGGATGGCGGGGCTGAAGTGCGCGTACGGCTACTATGGAGCGCATCCCGGCTACGCATTGGCGGCCAAGCGGCACATGCATCTTTTTGGCACGACGAGCCGCCAGCTTGGCGCAATAGCGGTGGCCGAACGAGCGTGGGCGGTGATGAATCCGCACGCCCAGATGCGCAAGCCGATTACCATCGAGGATCACCAGAACTCGCGGTACGTGGTGGAGCCCCTGCGCCTGCTCGACTGCTGTCTGGTCTCGAATGGAGGCGTGGCGGTGATCGTGACTTCGGCCGAGCGGGCTGGCAATCTGCGCCAACCCGCCGTCTACGTTCTGGGGATGGCCCAGGCCTCGCCGGGCGACGATCTGCGGTTGGATCGCGAGCCCGGCATCTACACCGGCGCAGCCATGGCCGGGGAGATGGCCTTCCGAATGGCAGGAGTGACCGTTGAAGACATCGACATTTTGGAGCTTTACGACTGCTTCACCTACACAGTGCTTGTGACATTGGAAGACTATGGGTTCTGCAAGAAAGGTGAAGGTGGGGCGTTCGTCGAGGACGGCAGGCTCGGGCCGGGCGGGTCGTTGCCGACCAACACTGGTGGAGGTCAGTTATCCGGCTACTATATGTGGGGCATGACGCCACTATCGGAGGCGGTAATTCAGGCGCGCGGCCATGGATATGATCGCCAGGTATCTAAGAACGACTTAGTGCTGGTTAGCGGCAACGGCAGCACGCTGAACCAACACTCGACGTTGATATTGAGCAAGCATCAGAGTTAGGTGTGCTAACAAGTCACCAATTCAAACGCCCTTAGTACTGGCGGCAATGGTCTGACCGGCGGCGAGGGCGTGTGGGAGGAACGGTGAGCGAGCGGGCGAGACCTATTCCGGTTCCAGACGAGTTGTCCAGGCCTTTCTACGAAGCTACCAAGCGTCACGAGCTACTATTGCAAAGATGCACGAGCTGCGGCGCCCATACGTGGGCTTGGAAGGGTAGATGCGATCAATGCCTCTCCGGCGAGCTGCGATGGGTCAAGTCGTCTGGCAGGGGCACGCTCTATTCCTATGCAGTTGTGCACCAACTGTATCATCCCGGATTCGCGGAGAGCGTGCCATATAACGTCGCTCAGGTCGATCTCGATGATGGCCTCAGAATCATCGCGAGCGTCGTCGGCTGCCCGAGCTCCGAGCTGGCGATCGGGATGCCACTTGAAGTGACCTTCGAGGACGTTAGCGACGAATTGGCGATTCCCCGATTCAGGCCGAGGTGAGATGTGTTATGGGATATCAACACGCGATTTACGAGAAGAAAGGGCGAATTGCCTACGTGACGATCAACCGGCCTCACGTGATGAACGCGTTGTACTACGAGGCGAATCAAGAGCTGCGCGAGATCTTCAATGATTTCAGGAATGACAGCGAGCGCTGGGTAGCGATCATCACGGGCGCTGGCGACAGGGCTTTTTGCGTGGGAAACGACCTGAAGGTAACCGCAACGCTGACCGCCAAAGGCGAATCGATTACGAACCGACCGCCGTTCGGCGGGATCACGAGAGATTTTGAGTGCCACAAGCCGATCATAGCCGCGGTCAATGGCTTCGCTTTGGGCGGCGGGTGTGAGATTGCCCTTGCGTGTGACATCATCGTCGCGGCCGAGCATGCGCGCTTTGGCTTGCCAGAGCCTCGTGTGGGACTGCTGGCAGGAGCGGGCGGGCTGCAACGGCTGACAAGGAAAGTGCCGTTCAACGTCGCGATGGGTATGATTCTGACCGGGCGGCAGATCGACGCCGAGGAAGCATATCGCATTGGCTTAGTGAACGAGGTCGTGCCTAGGGCCGAGCTGATGCGGGAAGCGGAACGCTGGGCAAGCGAGATTCTGGAATGTGCCCCAATCAGCGTGCGACTGAGTAAACAGTGCGTGCTGGATCACGCGAGGCTCCCGGTGAACGAAGCCATCGCGATGGACTTCGAGCTTTCGTCGAGGATCATCTCCAACACCGAGGACTTCGTGGAAGGTCCCCGGGCGTTTGCCGAGAAGCGCAAGCCCGACTGGAAAGGACGCTGACCTAGAGGGTGTCTCAAAAGCTCGGCGCAATACGGTTCGGTTGTGGTATGCGCCAAGCCTCCCCCCAGGGCACATGCAATGTGCCCCTACCTGAGGCGCGTTGTAGGGGCACATTGCATGTGCCCTGGGGTGGGGGCGGGGACATCGACGCCGCTGGGGCTTTTGAGACACCCTCTAGTCCAAGAGGTCGTGGGCTACGCGTCGCAAGTGGTAATCGACGTCTCCGTACGCCATCTCCGAGGTCTTCTGTCTTTGAAAATAGAGATGAAGGGGATGCTCGATGATGTAAGCGATGCCGCCGTGAATCTGGTGCGCTTCGCGGGTCACTCGTCTCAAAGCTTCGCTCACCCACACCTTGGCGCGCGACACGTCGGCCGTGGCGGGCAGGCCCTCGGACAGCTTCCAAGCGGCATAGTACGTGAGCATTCGCGAGCCTTCGACATCGGTGAACAGATCGGCGCATTTGTGCTGGACGACTTGGAACGATCCCAAAGGCCGGCCGAACAGGACACGATCCTTAGCGTAGCCCACCGCGAAATCAAAGGACTGTTGACCGGCACCGACCATCTCGGCGCATTCGGCAACCGCGCCCCACTGAACTAGTTTGTCGACGAGCGGCCAGGCTTGGCCGGGCGCTCCCAACAAGTTGGCTCTTGATACGGGCACGCTCTCGAAGACGACCTCGCACTGTCGGTCCCGACCGATGGTCTTGAGCGGCGTGATGGTGATGCCCGGAGCGGAGGCTTCGACCAGGAGTAGGCTGACGCCATCGTCGCGCCCGTCGGCGGTCCTCACAATAACCAACAGATAATCGGAGACGCCGGCGTCGCGCACGAACAGCTTCGTTCCGGTGACCGAATAGCTGTCTTGCTGCGAAATGGCCGTCGTGGAAATGGCCGCCGAGTCGACGCTTGCGCTTGGCTCGGTGAGGGCCAAGGACATCTTCAGCTCGCCGCTGGCAATCTTGGGCAAAAAGGCGCGCTTCTGGTCGCCGTTGCCCGCGCTGTCGATGGCGAGCGCGCAAAGTACCGTGGAAATCAGCGGGCTAGGCAGGAGCGCGCGTCCGGTTTCTTCGAGTAGAACGACTAGGTCCGTGAAGCTGGCTCCAATGCCGCCGTATTCCTCTGGAATCAGGAGACCCGGCCAGCCGAGAGCGGCAATCCGCTGCCAGAGCTCGGACGAATAGCCTAAGGGGCTTTCTTGGATCTCCCGCACCACGTCGATAGAGCATTCCTTGGCAAGAAAGCTGCGCGCGGCATCGCGTATAGCCTGCTGAAATTCGCTGAGAGCCAAGTTCATGATGTACTCCATAGCGCTCTTGAAGTTTATTACCTCGCCAAACCCAGTCCTCGCAACGCGATGATGTTGCGCTGAATCTCATTGCTGCCGGCGCCAAACGTGCGCATGACCGCCGCCCGATGCGCGCGCTCGATTCTGCCTTGAAGCGGAGCGTACTTGGAGCCGTACTGGAGCGTGCCATAAAGGCCGAGTATCTGAGTGCCGATATGGCAAGTCCGCTGGAGCAATTCGCTAGACCAAGTCTTGATCATCGCCGCCTCGTGACTGAGCAGCTGTCCCTCGCTAGCCTTCCAAGCGGCTTGATGGCTGATCAATTGGCCCATTTCGAGGTCGGCCGATAGCCTGGCAAGCTTGCTCCTGATCTCAGGTTGGTCTTTCAATGGTTGACCGCCACGAGAGGTCTGTTTCACGTAAGCGACGATCTGATCGAAGATGCCGCGCACGCCGGCGATAGGGAATGCCAACAGGCGCTCGAAATCGAGAGCGGTTGTGATGTAGTACCATCCTCGGTTGATCTCGCCGACAAGGTTCTCCTTCGGCACAATGACATTATCGTAATAGACGACGTTGGTTCGAGTGTCGTCCATGGCGTGCAGCGGTCTTATCGTAATGCCCGGGCTCTTGATGTCGACCAGCAGCATGGAGATGCCCTTGTGTTTTACTGCGGTGGGATCGGTGCGGGCGGCCAGCCACACGAATTCTGTGCGATGGGCGGAAGTGGTAAACATCTTCTGGCCGTTGATCACGAAGTTGTCGCCGTCGAGGATGGCGGTTGTGGACAGCGCCGCGAGATCGGAGCCGGCTTCGGGCTCGCTGTAGCCGAGGCAGAAATCAATCTCAGCACTTATGATGCGTGGGATAAAACGGCGGCGGATCTCCTCGGTGCCGTACTTGATCAGACAGGGGGCGACAATGGCGACGCCCACTCCGGTGCCCGGTGCGTCCACATAGGAGAGCTCCTCGTGGAACACGAACTGCTGGAGCAGGGGGAGCCCGAGGCCGCCGTACTCCTTGGGGATAGACAGCGCGTACCAACCTTTAGTGGCTAGTTTTCGTTTGAAGGTGCGGTCCGCGTCGGCGGGCGTGTCGCCCCAAGCCGGGTCAGGGTGCCATTCTCGAGCAAGGAACTCCCTGACCTCGAGTCGGAAGCGTTCGACATCGTCAGGAAAGCGAAAGTCCATCCAAGTCCTCCTCAGGGATTAACGCTATTCGATGGGTCCGCTGGACCGGGCGCGGTACTTCTCGGACCACCAAATTGCTCTTCCGATGGCCGGGATGACTTGTTGTAGGCCGCCGGACAAGAAAGGTATGTTGTTCTCGGCGATAAACGTGCGGGTTTCGTCGGCTATGGGCAGATGCATGCGGTCGACAAGGAATGTCGAACAGGGCATCTCGCGCAGCGCAGGCACAATAGAAGCCAGCATATCCATTAGGGAGTCGGCGCCGGGCGTGCCTGGATTGGGAATAGTTTGGTTGCAAAGCAGCAGGTCGAGACTGGGGTCGCTGCCGACAACCGACAACATCAACGCCATGAGGTCCCTGGAGGTGACCGCGGTGCCAGTGGTGTCCAGCGGATTGTAGCCACAGCTGACGGGCAGGAGTTCTTGCAACTGGTCTCTTGTACTATCGGCGAGCGCCGGCAGGTCAATGCCGGCCTTGACGGCGGCGTCGGCAACTATTTCACAGGCGCCGCCTGAGATCGAGACGAACCCCAAACGTTTGCCCCGCACGACACCCGTCTTGGCCATCACCCCGGCAGTCAGGACCAGCTCCTCGAGCGAGGCCACTCTTACCACGGCGTTACTGCTTAGATAGTCATCCATCTCCACGTCGTCGCCCGCGTCGGAGGCGGTGTGGGCAAACGCCAGGCGCTTGCCCAAGGGAGTGCAGGCCATTTTCAGCGCCACAATCGGCTTTCCGATCTCTAGCGCGCGCTGCGCTCCGGCCGTGAAGGCGGCAACGTCGCGAATCGATTCGATGACCAATGCTACCACCTTGATCGCCGGATCCTCGATCAGGAACCTCATCACGTCGGCGACGGTGAGCACCGCCTCGTTGCCCGTGGTGATGAGGTAATTCAGTCCTACGTTGTGCATGCGCGCGTAATTCATGATGGTGGCGGCGAGTCCGCCGCTCTGGGCGACAAGCCCGATCGGGCCGGCGAGCAAGGGATGGTCGAACGTGCTGGGAAAGGCTTCCACACGACTTTGCACATTGACAAAGCCAAGGCAATTGGGGCCGAGAACAGCCATATCGGACGAACGCGCGATGTCGACGAGCTCGGCTTGCGCGACCCGACCAATATCATCTTGCTCCGCAAAGCCGGCGCTGATCACGATGGCATTCGGCACGCCGCAAGCGGCAAGCTCGCGGATCGTCGGTATCACGCCGTCTCTCGGCAGCATCACGAATCCGAGATCGATAGGTTCGCCAATTGCACTAATGGAAGGAGAAGCCGGTTGACCGTGCACGTTGGGCGATCGCGGATTGACGTAGTGCACGCGTCCATCGAAACCATGCTCGGTCAGTGCGTTGTAGACGGTCAACGACCAGCTTGATTTGTCTGATGCACCGATCAGCGCGATCGAGCGCGGATTAAAGAAGCTGCGCAAGCGCTCGAGGGAAAACCTCGCCATTGATGCTGCCTCCTCGACTCAAACTATGGGAGATTGTTTTGCTCTTCCTTTTGAGCGAGCGATAATGGCGCTAGGCCGTCACCCCGCCGTCGACCAGATAGACGCCCCCCGTGATGTACGCAGCGTCCGGGCTGCAGAGGAAGGCGACGAGGCCGGCGACCTCCTCCGGCGTGCCATAGCGACGCACGGGCGTCGACGCGATCGTGGCGGACTTGTAGGAGTCGGGGTCGTCGGGCCGCGCGGACTGCTCCAGCGAGCGCATCATGCGTGTGTCGATCGCACCCGGGCAGATCGCGTTGACGCGCACGCCGGAACGGGCGAACTCCAGCGCAGCGGAGCGCGTGATGCCGATCACGGCGTGCTTGCTCGCGATGTAGGCAAACCGCGTGTTCGATCCCTTCAGCCCGCCGACCGAGGAGGTATTGACGATCGCGCCGCCGCCCCGTGCGCGGATCACCGGTGCCACGTACTTCAGGCCAAGCCAGACGCCCTTGACGTTTACGGCGATCACCTGGTCGAAGACGTCCTCCGGGTAGTCGACCAAGGACGAGGCGACGCCCTCGATACCGGCGTTGTTGAAGAAGAAGTCGATGCCGCCAAAGCGGCGCACCGCCTCCTTGGCGTAGCCCTCGACGGCGGCCGCTTTCGTCACGTCGGCCGGTACGACGAGCGCGCCGGCGCCCTCCTTCTCTACCTCGGCGCCCGCGTCCTCGAGCGCCGCACACGGCAGATCGACCAGCACCACCTTGGCCCCTTCCGTCGCGAAGCGCAGCGCCGTCGCCCGGCCGATGCCGCCGGCGGCGCCGGTAATGACGATAACCTTGTCCGTGAATCGCCCGCTCACCTTCGATCTCCTCCCCAGCGCATCATTGGTGCACGCCGTAGCTGTTGCCGTCCTGGTCGGCTAAGACGCCCAGTCAGCCGTAGGGCTACTGCTTGGCATCGTTGACAATGCGCACGCCGTTGGCCTTAAGTTGTGCGAAGGTGGCGACGATATCGTCGACCTCCAGCACCGTGCCCGTTTGCTTGCCGATGTCGACGGTAATCCCCTTCTTTCCTCTGTTGTTCTCGACGAAGAAGTAGGGCTGGCCCCGGTAGTAGGGAGGCAGCATGCGCGAATCGTCATGTGTCAAGCATCCTTCGGAGATCCAATTGGCAGGCGTCCGCACGGCCAACTGCCTTAGCTAGGGCAAGCGAACCGAGCGGACGCTGCCAAAGACCGAATCGGGCGAAACGATCAGCGCAAACGGGCCCGCTTACGCGATCCTCACTCGAGCTCTTCGAACTCGATCAGCACCCCCCCGACGTCCGCCGGATTGACCTCGACGCGCGCTCGCCCATCGATCGGATCGACCCAGCTCCACCGCGTGCCCCGCGCCCACAGGTCCTCGAGCTTGGCGTCCAGGCCGCGGACGCCGATGCGCACGCTGTAGGGGCCCGGTCCGTAAGCCGCGAAGTATTGACCAATGCGGCCGTGGTCGCTCGTCGGCTGCAGCAACTCGAGCGCCGCGCTGGTCGGCACCGCGAAATCCTTTATTAAGGCCCTGCGGTAGCCCACGCCGCTTCCGAACGTGACACCCCGCTCGCTAGGCCAGTCGAGGGTGCCCCTGAGAGACTCGAGCACCTGCTCGATGTCGGACACGATGATACTCCGCGCCGTCACGCGCACCATCGTCCCCGGCGGGACGGACGGCGACAGGTTGGGCTCGCTTGGCAGATCGGCGTAT
>SCTZ01000085.1 GCA_004297765.1 Chloroflexota bacterium
GCTCTACACCAACAAGATCTACAACTATGGCTTCATGGTCCTGCCCAACGCCTCCGGCGGCTCAGACATCTGGCTGCGTCTGCCCGGGGACCGTGACCCCAACGACTTCTATCTAACCTTTGGTCAGGGTGCTGCCTTCACCTTCAATACCCCTGACTGCCGTCTGAGCGGCTTCGAGGTGCGTAACTTCCAGAACGGCGTGCGGCTGGAATCAACGTCTGACCGCTGTGTCGTGGATCACAACCTCTTCAGTGGCAACCTCAAGGACGTCAGCATCGTGGGTACGGCCGGTCAGCCCTCGCTCTATCCTGGGGACATCGTAGTGCAGTACAACCTCATGCGCAATGATGGCATCTGGTCAGCCGATACGGTCACGAATCCCACCATCCCCTGGACCTTCATCAAGATGCCGCTGCGAGACGCAGATGGCACATCGTACGGCAACGACAGTCTGGGGCGAGACAACGAGACCGCTGCTCTGCAAGGTCAGGGACTCGGAAGGCGTGTGGTGGCGCGCTACAACCACGTGGATGGTCATCAAAACGGGATCACCGGCGGCAACAACGGTGCTTTCGATCGCTACGCCCACAGCGATCTGGACGTGTACGGCAACTTCATCGAGAACTGCCAGGATGACGCCATCGAGCTGGACGGACAGAGCATCAACACGCGCGTCTGGAGCAATCGAGTCGAGCGCTGCTCTGTCTTCGTCTCGATATCTCCGCTGAAGTACGGTCCCACCTACGTCTTCCGCAACGCGGCCTGGCAGATGGGAAACGACGGCGCGACTCCGGATCAGTTTGGAAATCGGGTTGTTAGTCCCGGCGGCTTCAAGTACGATGGCGGCAGTTCTCCCACGGCACGCATCTACATCCTTCATAATACGTTCTGGACGGATCGAGATCGGGGAGGAAACGGCTCGCTCGCGGCAAACGGAGGCGGTCAGTGGGGAGGCGGTGGCACGAACGTCCCGGCGTTCTACCTGCGCAACAACCTCTTTCGCACCACGGGCTACACCTGGCGCATCGAGACGCCGGCTGACTTGCAAGGCAAATGGGACGAGGACTATAACTTCTGGGAGACTAGCGATCCCACCAAGGGTATGCGGTTCGGCGACTGGTACTTCACAGTTGGCGCCTATCGAAGCGCGACTGGCCAGGGAACGCACTCGAACACCTGGAGTAACTTTATCACCCCGGAGGCCATCGATAGTCAGCTAAACGCTCCTGCCGACGGTGATTTGCGCCTGACGCCAAGCTCGGCCTTCATCGACGCAGGAATGCCGATCCCGAACGTCTCCGACCGGCCGTACACCGACTATCGCGGCATCGCTCCCGATCTTGGTGCAGGTGAACGATAGCGGCCCAGCACCATGCCGCAGCTCTCAGAGTGACCGAGCATGCATACTATACCACGTAGGGGCGGACGGCTCTGTCCGCCCGGGGTCGGGTGGGGCGAGCGGTGGCAGTAGATGCAATGGCTGATTCGCAGAGGCGCGCCTTCTCCCACATCGACAACTCCGCGATTCCAGGTGCAGGCGTTGATGGTGAAACCACGGTGGGCCCCACCACCCCAGGCGGACAGAGCCGTCCGCCCCTACGAACGTGGGAGGAGAAAGATCACAGTAGCGTGATCCCTTGCCCCTTCTTCTCGAAGCGCAGTCCACACTCACTGCAGGTCGCGACGCTCTGTGTGAAGTCCAGAGGATGACCGCAGCGGCAGACCCAGCGGTGCCAGCGGGCTGGGCTGCCTTTGACCAGGGCGTGCGGAGCCACATCTTTAGTGACCACCGCTCCCGCCGCAACAAGGGCGTACTCGCCTACCGTTACCCCGGCCACTGCCGTTACTCCGGCCCCGAGAGAGGCTCCTCTCTTCACTCTTGTGGGAACTAGCCAGCACGTCTTCTCGATAGGGGGCATGTCGGGACTGCCGCCGCGACGAGAGCGCGGATAGCGATCGTTGGTGAAGAAGACGTGGGGTCCAACGAAGACCTCGTCTTCGAGAGTGACGCCCTCCCACACCATGTTGCCATTCTTCAACGTGACATTGTCCCCGATAACTGCCCCGCTTTCCACGAAGCAATGATCGCCGATGTTGCAGTTTCGACCGACACGTGCCCCGGCCATCACGTGAGCATAGGCCCACACGGAGGTGCCCTCACCTAGATCTTGGGTCTCAACCAGTGCAGTGGGATGAACAAACGCGTCTTTGTCTTTCATGTTGTATAACTCCGTTGATCAGCGCGCGATCAGTTCGCGAGGAATCGAGCCACGTCGTCTCGCAGTGTGGAGAGAAGTGTAAAGAGTTTCGTAGTCGCTCACCATGCGCGCAAGGCTAAAGCGCGTGTTCACCATCTGCTGGCCACGTTGGGCTACCACATGTCGATGCGCTGGATCGGCGAGCGCTTGCTCCATAGCGGTGGCGAGAGCGACATGATCGCCAGGAGGCACGAGGTAGCCCGTAGATCCCGTTTGCACGAGCTCCCGGTTTCCTCCCGCGTCTGTGGCTATGACGGCCACACCCAGGCCCATGGCCTCGAGTATGGAATTCGAGCACCCTTCCTTGTCACTGGAAGATGAAACCAGCACGTCCCATCCCCCCACGAAATCGGCGACCCGGCGCTGGTTGCCAAAAAAGACGACTCGCTCCCCCAAACTTAGCTCGGTTGCCAGGGACTCTAGCTGTCCCCGAAGGGGTCCATCGCCGACGATAGCGAAGCGTACCTCGGGCCTCTTGACGCTGACGAGGGCAGCCGCACGAAGGAAGCTCGCATGGTCCTTGGCCGGTGTAAGGCTGGCGAGAATGCCGATCGCACTGCCTCCTGTTGGTACGCGGAGGCGGGCCCGGCCGGCTTCGACTCCCTCAGGATTGCTTTGGAGGCGATCAGGATTGACACCGTTGTAGATCACGCGGATCCTTTCCGCGGGAATCCCCCGACGGAGCAAGTCTTCCCCGCCGGCGGCGCTGTTAGACACTACAGAGTCCGCGAACCGCGTGAGCCTATCCTCCAGCCAACGATAGGCCAGAAGACCGCGTGGGCTAAAGCGCTGCACCCCACAACTCTCCCTGACGACCTTGGCCGGCGTGCCCACGAGCAAAGCGGCCAGGAGTCCGAAGAATGCTGCCGGAGTAGTGAATGGCTGGACAACATCGACGTGTCGCGTTCGCATCAGTCGAATGAACTGCCAGATCACCGTCATGTCATACTTGCCTCCGCGGTTGAGGTCGATGACTTCAATCCCAGGCACAGCACGATACTCGCCATCCAGCGGTCCGCCTGGGTAGAGAGATACCACGATGGGGTGAAAACGACTCTTGTCCAGACCGCGGAGGAGCTCAAGCAACTGCTGCTCGGCCCCCCCGATGACCAGCTTATTGACCGGATACAGGATAGTGATCATGGCGACTCCTTCTGAAACCCTGTCCTACCGCCCCCACTGCCAGCCGGCGCACAACGCGTGGCTTCCGACCATACCAGGCAACTCGATGTGACTTGTCCGCCATTCTAGCCAACGCCACGGATAAGCCCGCGTATATCCACATGAAGATGGAAGAGTCCAGGTAGTTGTGAAAGGACGAGTTTACGGCGTATGCGACAACACCAGCTGCGCAGCCGATGGCAAGGCCATGAATCAGCACATCCTTGCTGCGCATCGCTTTGACACAATTCACCAGAGTCGATAGAAGCAGGGCGACGTAGGCCGCGAAACCAAGGATTCCCCACGACAGCCATACGTTCAAGAAGTCGTTATGCGGTCTATCTCGCCCAACCGCAGCTGCTCCGCCCACGGCGACCACATCTTCGCTGACGACATCTGAGTATTCCATGGCCAATTCCTCAAATTGCTCATGTCCGACCCCGATCACCGCATTGTCCAAGATCATTGCGAGACCGACTTCCCACAACGCCACCCGGTTGGCAGCGCTGACGTCGCCACTCTCGTAGAATCGCGCTGGGACCAGACCGGTTCCTGACAACAGCAAGTACAGAACTCCCAGCAAGATCAGAACGCCAAAGATCGCCAGACGCCGCTTCCCACGCAGGAGTAAACCGATTACGACGACTCCGACGGCTACAGCCAATGGAACCGAGCGCGTGGCATTGAAAACCACTCCAATGGCAAGCACACACGCGGCAGCCCACAGCACTAGACGCGTCCGATCGCGTCGCAAAGGTCCGAATGCCAACAGCGCCAACAAAGGGACCAACACGCTGGGTAGCTGGTTACCTAGTAGGATAGGACTGCTGGACAGCCCCATTGAGCGTCCTTCCCAACGAGCCACCCGGGCGCCATCCAGTCCAGCGTACAGGGCCGCCTCAGGAGCGTAATGTTGCCAGGCGGCAACGATGGCCGACAGAACTACCATGGCCAACGTCATGCCAGCTACGCTTCTCAGGTCGCGCCGCTGCCGCAGCACGCTCCCAACGACCACCAAAGCAAGCAGTTGTATTATCTGGTAGCGCAGATATCTGAGGGAATAGTCATCATTCGAGAAGGACAGATTCACCACGGTCGACACAGCGACAAACATGACGGCAGGCAAAAGAACGCGACGAGCTTGCGGATCTTTCAGCCAGGGCTCCCGCAAGATGGCTACAAGAGATAGGCCGGTAGCCCCCAGCACGGCGACGAAGGACAGGTTGATCGAAACGATCTGAAACCTGGCGGCGGGATTGGTTACCTCGCTCAGCAGCATGGGAACTACCGCAAACGCCGGGCCCTTCATTACCAGAACAAACGACCCCATGACAAAGCCCATCAGTACCGACAGTGGTTGCGTATTGCCCTGTGCCACAACGACGGCGGCCATGATCACAGCCCAGAGCACTACCAACGCGGAGGCCGGTACCCTCCGAGACATGCCACGCGTCATCACCGCCGCCCTCACCGTGAGTACCTCACCACTGCTACCTAGACGTCTGATCTTGCGGCTTCGCCGCCGGATCATCGGCGCTAGCTTGCCCAGAGGCCGAACGGAGCGCAATGACCGTTTGGCGCAACTTCGTCACCTGCGACGATAGCGCCTCGATAGTTCTCTCGACGTCCAGCTCCTCGTCATGGCTGGCGTCTGATCGCAGTGCCCTTGCCGCGGACCCAGGTTCGGCGCTAGAAATGGCCTGCCGGGAACGAATCTTCCTATTGGCGATCGGCGCGCGTCTCACCGTTGGTGAGGATAGCCCACCACCGCCATAGTTGCGACCGTCGGAGTCCAGCGCCGGCGTCACCGCCACAACACCTACCGTGGTGCTGGCGCGCAGCCGAGCCGGCGTGAAACGACCCACAAGCGCGAAGAGCGCCCGCACGATCCCGCCAAGCAGGAGCCTGAGCAGGTAAACGGGACCAAGCAAAATGACCCCCAGCACGGCCCCAGATCCCACACCCGCCAAGGGGATAGTCATGCGTCCCAAGACTAGCTGCGCGTCGGAAGCATGGCCAACCAGGGACAGAGGATTCCTGTACAAGTCCGCATTGAGCTGCAGGCGAGTAAACTCCTGCGTAAGCTGTTGTATCTGCCCAACATATCCGGAAGCAAGCGCCTCCTCATTCCCGGGATCAATTCCGGCTGGCAGCGCCTTCATAGCAGTTCGAACCTGAGCGAGTTGATCGTTCAACTCCGAGATCACCTGTTGCGCTTCGGTCCTGTGCTGCGAGATAACCTTCGACCACTGGGACCGTGACTTGGTGGACTGCTCGGTGAGATCCTGCAGCGTTCGCTGCTGCTGGGCCCTGGCCGCCTCGCTGGTCATCTGAGCAGATGTTCTAACGATGTCGAGTTGAGCATTCAACTGCTGCTGATAATTGGCATGAATTTGCAGGAGTTGAGCGCGAGCCCCCGATATGTTCCGCAACAGATCCTGCTCGCGACCGCGCAGTTCTGAGGCAGCGGCCCGCTGTCGGGCGGTCTCCAGGTCCCTCTTTGTTTGATCTGCCCTCGCCGCCAACTGGGCATCGTCCGGCGAGGCAGCCAACTGAGTCTGGAGAGTAAGCGATTGCGAAGTGAGTTGCTGCGCCTGCACGGCATACATGGCCGAGCTAGCTGCATCGACCAGCGGGTCCTTGCTGGCTGGGATCGCGGCCAGGGACTGCTGGACACTGGCGAGCTGCGCCGAAAACTCGTCGATGGATTTCTCCACTTCCGTCTGCTGTTTCATGAGCTTGCTAAGCCAGTCCGCACTCTCCGGCGCAGATGCCGCGCTTAGCTCTTGCCATTTCGCTTGCGATGCGGCCAGGGCCGCGGCATCCTCCGAAGAAGTGGACGCAGCCGCGAGTTGATCAGCGCGGTCCATTTCCAATAGTCCCTGCTGGTAACTCATGTCGATCTGTGCATACTGAGCGCGCTGTTCCTGTAATTGCTTCAGCAAGTCTTGCTCGCGTCGTGACAACTGCGCAGCCACGAGGTGCTGGCGGGCCCCATCCATCTGCTGTTGAATCTGCTGAAGACGATCATCAACGGTGGCGCCCGCGTCTTCGTTCGTATTCTGGACAAACGCGTTCGCAATGCTGTCCGCGAGCAGCTTCGCGAAGCCCGGGTTCAGGTCGGTAACGCTGACGCGGATGACGTTGCCACTGGTCGAAGGCTTGATATCGATGTTCCTCTGCCCGTCCGCTGATATAAGTCCCTCCGGGCTCAAGTCTCTGGGTCCTTTGCTTGTGACTGTCACTTCCGGCAAGGCAGGCAGCCCAACAGCCTCAAACAGAGGCTCCAACGTGTTTCGTCCCCAAGCCAGCAACGACGAGCCGAGATCCACCTGTTGCAGGTCCTTGGGATCGAGATCCTTACGTTGGCTGAGGGCCTGGCTCGCAAGTTGATACACGCGATAAGATGACCCCTGGGCAGCGTAGTTCGCTGCCGCCATGGCGTCGGCACCGGCCAGGCGCTGAGTGGCCGCGTTGGGTGCAAATGGATCGACTTGTGACGCTACGGCCACAACCGCGGTGCTCTGGTAGGGGACGGCGCCGGTACGCGTATAGCTCCACGCACCGAACACTCCGAGCGCCACGGAGAAGAGAAACAGCCACCACCATCGCAGGGCAAAGGCCATATATGGGTCGCGCGTCTTCGTCGCAGGTCGACGCGAGCGAGGCGCCTGCCGCCTTCCGGCACCGAGATAGAGACCACCGCTTGCCTCGATCTGATTAGGGCGCGTCAGCACCGCACTTTCCTCCTGGTTATACCGCATTCCCGTAAGCAAGCGGCAATGTAGCTCAGTTGCTCCGGTCGGAGTTCGGCGAACATTGGCAGGGACAGAATGCGCTTCGTCACGCATTCGGTGACCCGCAAGTCGCCGGCGATTTGACCGATTCCGCGATATCCAACTTGCCGGTGGATCGGAATCGGATAGTGCACTCCCGTGGCAACCCCACGGTCTTGGAGGTATTCACGGACGCGATCGCGGTCATCCGTTCTGACGACGTAGAGATGATACACGTGGCTTGATCCGGCCCGCACGACCGGAATATCGAGGGACGTCTCGGCCAAGAGGTGCGCGTAGGCCTCGGCGTGCGAACGCCGCATCTCGTTCCAGCCGTTCAGGCGTCTGAGCTTGACCCGCAGCACTGCGGCCTGAAGCTCATCCAGACGCGAGTTCACGCCGGTTTCCTGATGCTCGTACTTTGTCGACGATCCGTGATCTCGCAGTCTGCGGATTTGTTCCGCGACGGCACGCGAGTTCGTCGTGACGGCGCCAGCATCGCCATAGGCCCCCAGATTCTTCGACATATAGAAACTGAAGGCGGCCGCGTCGCCAACGCTGCCAGCACGCCGGCCCCGTAGATCCGCACCATGCGCCTGGCAGGCATCCTCGACCACCATGAGGCTGTAACGCTCGGCGACGGCCATGATCGCATCCATGTCCGCCATCTGACCATACAGATGAACGGGCACAATTGCGCGGGTGCGCGGAGTGATGGCGGCCTTAAGTCGCGAGGGATCGAGCGTGTAGGTGTCCGGATCGATGTCCACGAATACAGGCACTGCACCCAACTGTACGATAGCACCCACCGTCGCAACGAACGTATGGGACACGGTGATGACCTCGTCACCGGGTCGAATTCCGCAGGCGCGAAGGGCGAGATACAGTGCATCAGTTCCGGAGGCGACTCCGACGGCGTACTGAGTGCCGCTATAGGTTGCAAACTCAGCTTCAAACGCCCGTACGTTTGGACCTAGTAGCAGATCCATTCCGTCTAGCGTGTTTGATATGCTGTCCAAGACCTCGTCCTTAATCGACTGGTACTGAGCTCTTAAGTCGACGAACGGTATCTGCATCTTCCTTTCACACTCCCCGAATTCACCCGATTTGGAGGCTATCAACACAACACCACCATTGGCGTCATTCCCTACCTCACCGTCTCAACGGCCTACACCAGCCTCCGCCGCCACCGCCGGGATTCCCCGCTGCTCGGCGTCCGGAGCGTGCGTGCTGGACCTCCCCAGGAGAGGCAATTCGGGCATCACGGACACCCGGTCCCCACCGCTGTGAAGAGATCGATCAGCCATTTCCAGGATCCGCACAACCTTGAACCCGACCTCTCCGTCACTCTGGGGTCGGGAGCCCGTCCTCACGCACTGGACGAAGTGCTCACACTGAACACGAAGTGGCTCGGGACAAAGAACATGGGGTATCGCTACCCCGCCGTAGCGGTACGTGAGCGGAAAGTCATCGAACCGGTCCGTCTCATAGGGTCGTTCGACGCCCTTGTCATAGATGCGGATCTTCTCGACCTCCTGCACATCGTTGTAGACGACCATCTTCTTGCTTCCCACGATTGTCACCCTGCGCACCTTGCAGGGATCCAGCCAGCTAACGTGCATGTGCGCAAGGATACCGTTGGGAAACCGAACCTCCAGATAGGCTACGTCGTGTGTGCCCGGCGTCACATGCGTGCTGCCGCGCGCGCTGACGGCGATCGGATCGAGCTGCAGCACATACAACAGGATCGACACGTCGTGTGGAGCCAGGTCCCAGAGCACGTTGATGTCTTTTTGGAACAGGCCCAGATTGAGCCGCGCCGCATCCACGTAGTAGATATCCCCGAGTTCCCCGCTGGCCACGATATCTCGTAGCGCGCGAACAGCGCCGTTGTATTCAAAGGTGTGACCCACCATCAAAGTCAGGCCTCGCGCGTTCGCGAGCTCTGTCAACTCCGCGGCTTCGCCCGAACTAGCGGTCAGCGGCTTCTCGACCATGACATGCTTCCCAGCCAGCAAGGCAGCCTTGGCAAGCCGGAAATGCGTACGAATCGGCGTTGCGATAATCACCGCTTCGACATCGGAGCGAAGCAACTTGTCGAAATCCCTGCTCGTGTTAAGCGATGAGTACTGTGCGTTCACCTGCTGCAAACGCTGGGGATCCAAGTCAACGACACAGGTCAGATCGACCTCTGGCATTTCACTGAGATTGCGGACGAGCTTGGGTCCCCAGTAGCCGAAACCTACCACACCGATTTTCACTTTGCGGCCCGCGGGCGTACTCCGCACGACATCCCTCCTTGCATTGGAGTCTTCGTCGCCATCGTCTTCTACCGCGCGCCCCGGGCCAAGAGGACCACAGGGATCGTCTTAAGTAGAATGGCGGTATCCAAGGCCAACGATCGAGTGCGAATGTACTCCAGATCGATGGCCACCATTTGCTCGAAAGTAGTGACGCTTCGGCCGCTTACCTGCCACAGCCCCGTGATCCCTGGCTTGACAGCCAATCGACCGAGATGGGCGGGTTGGTAATGTGCCACCTCATACGGAATGGGCGGTCGCGGTCCGACCAGACTCATCTCACCCATCAGAACGTTCCACAACTGCGGTAGCTCATCCAGGCTGCTGCGCCGTAGCCAAAGTCCAACGCGAGTAATGCGTGGGTCGTCGACTATCTTGAATACGGCGCCATCCCCTGATTCATTCGTCTGCGCCTTTCCCTGAATAAAGGCGGCCGTGTATTCCTTGTGCAGACGCGCATCGTTGCTCGCGAACATCGAGCGGAACTTCAGCATAGTGAACGGCTTCTGTTGCTCACCCACGCGCTGCTGGCGGAAAAGCACCGGTCCCGGGGAGTCCAGACGAACGGCCAACGCGCAGATTCCAAGCACGGGAGCCAGAATAACGAGGAGTAGTGCCGACACTACGATGTCAACCCACCTCTTTGCCGCTGCATAAAACGCCGACGTTGTGTTCCCCTCAAAGCTGATGCTCTGCAAATTATCAATCTGCACGTGCCGATCTCCCTCTACAAGCGCGGCCCAATCACGAGCAGGCACAGTATAGCGACTGGGCTGTCAACAGCTGGTTGATGGACCGTTACGAAAGGGTTGAGATGAACGAACCCGGCGGCAGGACGGGGTGAGACCGGCCGCTGCCGGTCTCCACCCCGGCCCGTCCTGGCGCGTCTACGGGTCGGCCTACATCTACGAGACGTATATGCTGATGCACCCGAAGTTCGCATCGGTCGAGCAGTTCGGATCGGCATTGATAACCAGCTTGCCATTGACCAGGTCAAAGTCCTTCTTCGTGCCAGCCCCGCCGAGGGTCAACTGGTCGATCCGCCCATACTCGATCAACTCTGGACTCTTGTACTTGTTCACCAAGAATCACCTCCTTCCCATGCGGCGTCGGCGCCTGCAGCACCGCTGCATTCTACTTCGGTGCCGCAAGGACCTATGATTGTCCCGAACCGGGTCGCAACAGGGCGATGGCATGCCCGCCTCCACAATCGCGACCCGACCCGGCGCCGCGATTCCACCTCACCACACGAGACCTCTTTCACGAAGAGCGAAGCGCGATCCCGTGGACGTGGACCACCAATCAGCAAACCCAGCGATGATCCCTATGACAGGGATGAAACCAGAGCATCCCCCGCTGGCCTGGCGCCGGCAAACTGCAAGTCGAACAACTCCCGGTATACTCCGCGATACGCTAACAACTCCGCGTGTGTGCCTTGCTCAACAATTCGGCCGTTCTCGATGACGAGAATGCGATCCGCCCGCTGAACTGTCGCCAGGCGATGGGCGATGACGAACGTCGTACGGTTTAGCATCAGATTGTCCAAGGCCGCCTGCAGTTGGTGTTCGGAGCGCGCATCCAACGCAGAGGTCGGCTCATCGAGAATCAGAATGCGTGGATCTCGCAAGATGGCTCTTGCGATAGACAGACGCTGTTTCTGTCCCTCGGACAGATGGGTGCCTCTCTCGCCGACCAGGGTATCCAACCCATTCGGAAGGCGCTCGATGAATTCCCACGCATTGGCGGACCGGGCCGCGGCGATGATTTGGGTCTCGCTGGCGCCGTCACGGCCAAAGGCGATATTCTCACGAATCGACGTCGCGAACAGATAGGTGTCCTGAAAAACAATGGCAATCTGACTCCGCAACCAGTCGAGTGACAGGTCACGCAAATCTGTCCCGTCGAGCAGAACGCGCCCTCTGATTGGATCATAGAAGCGCGCAATCAGGCTAACCAATGTCGTCTTTCCGGCGCCGCTGGGTCCCACCAGCGCGATCACCTGCCCGGGCTGCCCCGTTAGGCTCACATCGGCAAGCACGGACTGACCTGGAACGTGCTCGAAACTGACATCATCGAAGGCGATGCATCCCCTGATGTTGCTCGGAACCCTGGCCTCAACGCGTTCCTGAACCTGGGGCTTTTGATCCAGAAACTCGTAGACCCGGTCTGCCGCTCCGAGCGCCTTTTGCACGCCGCTGACCAGTCTCAAAAGCTGGCCGGCCGGTTGAAACACATACCCGAAGAGTGAGTTCATCGCGACCAGAGTTCCCACCGTGGCATCGCCCTGCATCACCAGATAGCCACCATAGCCCAGAATCACCAGTGTCACCGCCAGCGAGAACAGCGACTGGCCAGACTGAATAGCGGTGTCGATCATGACAACGCGCATACGCAGCCTCAACAGCTCACCCAAGGTAGTAAGGAAGCGGATTCGCTGTGCGTGTTCCTGCCCAAACGCGACGATCTCACGAATACCGGCCAGGTTCTCCTGAATACGCTCGGTTAGCTCTGCGGCCTTTTCCTGTGCTCTCCGTGTTGCCGGACGCAGCGGTCGCGTTACCACGGCTGCAGCCACCGACACCAGAGGCGGGGCGACCCCGGCGATGATCGCCAGTTGCGGGCTCAACACGAACATGAGCGCCGCTCCGAGCAGCAGCGTCGTGATACTCCCCAGCGCCCCAGCGACTGTCGAGCTGAAGAGGTTCGTCAGACTCGGCACGTCATTAGCAAACAGAGACAGGGTTCGTCCACTATGCTCGCGACGCGAGAACGCCAGCGACAGGGTTTCGCAGTGAGCGAAGACGCGGTGGCGAAAGTGCAGCGTGATCCGCTCGGTGAGATACGTAGCCAGGGTGGCACCAAAGATTTGGAAGACCGTGGCGACCAGCCAAAGCCCAACATACTGGGCCAGGGTCTCCAGCAGCAGATCTGGCTGCCTGGCCAGGATGACTTCATCTATCAGTTTCTTCTCTACGAGCGGAAGGGCCAGAACGAGCGGCGGCGTGAGCATGGCCAGCAGCAGCAACGGAACCCAAAGCTTCCACAGGGTTCGCGAATCACCCAAAGCACGCAGGAACGTTTTCATGCAAGCTCCGATCCGTCAGCTGTACTGGCAACACAACGGCACTCTTGGACCTCACTAACCCCCGCCAGGAGAGGGTGAGGCCGACCGTGGCCGGCCCCGCCCCGGCCCAGCATGGCGCGTCTACGGGCCAGCTTGCGTCTACGAGATGAAAATGTTGATGCACCCGTAGTTGGCATCGGTCGAGCAGTTCGGATCGGTATTGATGACCAGCTTGCCGTGGACCAAGTCAAAGTCTTTCTTCGTGCCAGCCCCGCCAAGAGTCAACTGGTCGATCCGCCCATACTCGATCAACTCTGGGCTCTTGTACATGTTCACCAAGGCATCACCTCCTTTCCACGCAATGTCGGCACCTTCCACACCACTCGGCCGCACCAGCGCGCAGCAAGGACTGTCTCTGTCGTAGATCGCGTTGCGGCGAAGTCTGCGACATGTCGGACTTCCATGAGCGCACTCCGTCCAGGCGCCGCAACTCCACTTCTCTCAAAAACGGGAAGTTCTTCACGATCAGCGAAGCCCAGTCCCGTGGAGGTGGACCGTTCGAAGGCGAGCCTGTGTCAACTTGCAAAGCCCGTTATTGGCGATAGAAACCCATCGCCAGCGGACGGAACCATCGTGAGCCGCGCGCGCGGGAGCAAGAGCGTGCGCAGCCAGGTTTCCAGCCCCACCATCTGCGTCACGTAGACGACGTCTACCCCGTCGTCGCCTGCGCGCACATCCAAAAGCCGCTGCCAGAACCTGTCTTGATCCACATAGCCTCTCCGCGCAATCTCTGACCGCGCCGATGGTCCGAAGACCGCCTCGTAGAGCGGCCACTGTCGCTGCACTTCGTTCACCGACGCCGAACCGAAGTGCACCTTCGATGTACGTGTCAGGATGCTGTCGGGAACGATGCCGCGCAGGGCGCGACGCACCAGCAGTTTCGATCCGGCGTAGAACTCGTCAGAGACAGGATGCGGCGCGAATTTCTGCTCCGGCGGAATCGCGAGAAGAAACTCGTGTAGCCGTCGATCGGCGAACGGGCGCCAGATCTGTATCGGCCACGGCACCGGATGCCGGGCCACCTCCGGGGGATACAGTAGGCGATACTCGCTCTCGCGCGAGGGGCTGGAGAAGCGTCGTTTGCACTCCAATGCCAGCCACAACTGCAGATGCCGCTGGGACAAATCATCGCGTAACCCCCCTGGCATCCAGGGTGGCAACAGCCGCCTTCCATAACCGCCAATAACGCGACGCGTATACCCGGTCATAAGCCGCTTCTGAGCGGCCAGCGGCAGTAGAGGAGCCAGCACGTGGAACACGAGTGTCTTCCGCAGTGGCTCTTCTGATAGACTGTCATACTTCGTGAGGTGCTGCCAGAAACTCCTCACCTGGCCGCGGCGCAGCAGGGAATCGAAGACCAGCCGCGATCCGCCGACACATGCATCGGCGACATCGCCAGTCAGGATCGCCCTCACTCGCGCCTCGGTTGCGGCGCCAAAAACGATGTTGCGCACCTCGTTGACGCCCATGTTGGGCGCTTCCATAAACCCACGTGGTTCTGGCTGTAGACGTCCACCGAGCTTTCCGCACGAGAGAAGCCGCGCCGAAAAGCCATACTTCGCCTGGATATCTGAAATCAAAGGGCGTTCGTCGCAATCCAGACCGCTAAACACGGAACTAAGGCTAATGAACCCATGATACTTGGCGGATCCGAGCCGGTAGAGTTCCTGGGCAGCACAAACGACCGAGGACGAGTCAAGCCCACCGCTCAATAGGGCGCCTACCGGACGCGAACTCCGCAGACGCGAGCGCACCACCTGGTAGAAGAGCGTCCGGTAGTGCTCAGCATACTCTTCATCATGGCGATAGCGCAGCTCCCGCGGGGGCCGCAGCTCCCAGTAGCGCCACACACGCAGCATCTCACGGTCAACGACAAGAGCATGCCCGGCCGGGAGCGCAAGGATCCCCTCGAAGAAGGTCGCGGCCTGATCCTTGTCGTTCTGAAACATATTCAGAGGAACCAGAGAGTCGCGAATGCACTCCTCATTCGGGACGATGGGCACGCTAGGATCCTGAAGCAACTGATGGATCTCCGACGCGGCGGCAAACGATCGGCGATCTGCACGGTAAAAGAGACCGCGCTGTCCGCTCGTATCGCGGGCGCAGATCATGCGTTGCTGCCGTGGATCCCAGATCATGAAGGCAAAGTCACCGAGCAGGCGCGCGAGAGCGTCCAGCCCCCAGGCGTCGTACGCGTGCAAAATCAACTCGGCGTCACCCGACGTTGGTTCCAGCCCTGCCGAAAGCCGAGATAGCAACTCGTCGCGATTGTCCAGCCGCGCGTCCGCAATGATGGTACAACCCGACCTAGAGCTGGTAACAGGCTGCTGCTCCAAGTCGTCTTCAGGAGTTACGGCCATCTTCGCGAAGCCAAGGACCAGCGCGCCAAAGGACTTCACGCACGTGCCATCCGGCCCGCGATATGGAATGGCCGCCAGCATTTTCTGGACGGCACTTTCATCTGCCGGCCGCCCATCCTGATGGAACAGTACAGCAAGACCGCTCATCAGACCTCCAGATCCGCCAGCACCCGTGCACACACCGCGTCCTGGCTGTGGTGACCGTTAGGGAAACTGAGAACGCGTACAGGCACTCGCGATACCAGGCGCGCATAGAACATAAAGAGTGCTGCGCTCTGGGCCGGTTGAACAAGGGAGCTCCATGACGTCTGCGCGAGCAGCGTAGTGAGGGACTCGCGCTGGCTTAATTCCTCGATCCGAATATCATCATGCCCGCAGGACAGCGGGTCGTAGCGATCGAGCACGTATATGGCGCGCAAGCGGGCGGGCTCTGGCGCGAAGGCATACCGACCGTCCAGGGCAAACAACTTCTTGTCCACGTTCGGCATCAGCTGAGGCAATTCCTCGGCGAGATCCAGCGTATGCACCGCGGTCTCGTTCCACAGCTTCATGGCCGGCAAGGCCGGGCCCCCATAGACGCCATCCTCGCGCATAAGCAGGGGCAGGGCATCATCAGTCAACAGCGCTGCCCCGCGACGCAAAAAACTCGCCGCCATGGTGGATTTGCCTTGACCGTGCGTTCCCAGAAAGGCGACCGCACCCTGCCCGGTCACAACGGCACTCGCGTGCAAGCAAGGGTACCCTAGCTCGCGGAGGACAAGGATTGAGATCTGGCCAGCGAGCATCAATCCCAGGGTGCGCTCGTTGCCCGACGGTTCTGGATACACGTCCACGTGCCGAGCTCCGGGATGGATGTGGCATGTGGCGAGGGAGGGATGACGAATCCAGGTCCCCGTCGGACCAGCGTGCATGACGCAGATGATGTTGCCATGCTGACAGCGCACCTCAGCGACGAGCGGCTCATCTAGTTGAGCCGGGACTGACGCTGTTTCCATTCGCCGGAAAACCCAATCAGGCGCTTTTTCTTCTGATAAGATGAGCGGCGAGGTGGGCAGACGGAAATCACTCCGGACAGTCATTCCATACACGGAGTACCAAACTGGCTCCGCCTGTCCACAGATCGCTTCTCCCCGCTCTCGATCGTCACAAGTAGCACATGCACTTACTGCCACTACTGCCTCTCCCTCGGAGCCGCATCGGACGACGCACGTGGTCGATGGGCGCCAACGTGTAAGATCGGGGCCGGGCGCTTCTTTCCGGGGTCGTTGCCGAGCGGCGTGAAGGGCGCCACTGATGCAGCCTCCTCATGCACGACGTATCCCGCCAACTCCACCCAGGCGTGGGCGGCCAACGCCCCGTGTTCTTTTCTCACCCCGATACGCAGTTCACTGGGAAGTCCTTCGCTAAGAAGCCAGTGGTGTAGACCAAGTGAGCGATGCAGGCACTGGGCACGGATGAAGTGGTGATGTGATGCGGACTCGATCACTCGCGCATACCGTCGTGCACGCCGATAATCGTCTTTGCTCACGCTGCATCTCTCCGGGTCCGCGATCGGCCGCGCTTTCTCCAGCACACGCTGGTAGCCGAGGAGCTTCAGCCCAACGTCGATAACAACGAGATGCGCGAACGCACGGAGGTACAGCCATCGATCGGAGTTTGACAGCGCCGCGTATCGTCTGAACATTGAAAGCACGCGCATTATGCCCCGCCTCTGTGGAGCCTCACTCGTCCGAGATCCGCACCAGACCCTTCGCACTCAGTTGACCGATGAGCTGAAAGAGATCTCGTCGCAGACGATCGGGCTCCACGTCATACTCGGTGAGGAGCTGGCTGGTGATCTCGGATTCGGTCGCACCCTGAATAAGAAGCCGCCAGATCCGGGTCCCCACGTCATCCAATCCGTAGTAGATGCCGGTCTTGACGTTCAACAGAATCGCTTCGTCGTCCAGGTTGGCCCAGGTGACCGATTCATCGATCACTATTCTCCGCTGGAGTGTGGACATCCCCCTGCCTCCTCGTGTAGCGCATGAAGCAGCCGCACGTTGCTCTCCTTCGGTCAAGAGGGGCGACCCCGCCATGACCCTCTCGTGCAGTGTCGCCCCCCATGTTCCAAGATAACAGCCAGACGTCTACTATATGTTTCTAGCCTGTTGAGGTTTTGTTGAGACGGATCGAATGCTCGCACGAATGTTCCCCAGGGGAATTGAACTACAGCAAGGTCCATCAACTCCTCGCTCAGCCACAGCAGAGGAGACCTGCCCCTGGCCATCTGGCTGGACCTGAGGACATCTACGTCACGTGCCCCTGGGATGGCGCACTTAGTGCTTCGTTCCTCAAGTCCGGCATCCTGTCTGAGAAGACCGCTGCGGTTTAGGAAACCGCGGCGGTCTACGGCGGCGGTCCAACTGCGCCGTCTCCGCAACGTGATACTGACTTACGGAACGACGCACTCAGGGTGGCTGGAAAGGGGCAGAGAGTTATGAGGCCTCGGCAACGAACCGATATCCAACACCGTGCAACGCACGAATGGAGCCAGGGCCATTCGACGGCAACGCCAGCTTCTGACGAAGGTGGCAGATATGCGTCTTCAGTAAAGACGAGTCTCCTCCGTCATGGCCATACCGCCAGGCATATTCGACCAATCGACCCGAGCTAACCACTCGTCCGGCATTGCTGACCAGCAGATACAGCAACCGAAACTCCAGCGGCGTCAGTTGGACTCGCCGGTCTCCGCGGCTAGCGCTGTGGGACTCGATATCCAGCGACAACTCCCCCAGCCGCAGCTCCCGCGTGGGCTCAGGCTCTGTGGTGCTTGCTGCGCGCCGCCAGATGGCACGGATACGCATGGCGAGCTGGCGAAGGCTGAATGGCTTCGTTACGTAATCGTCCGCTCCATACTGGAAGCCCTGAACTACGTGCTCCTCGTCGTCCAGACCGGTGAGCAGAATAACGGGCGTCGAGCCGCTCTGGCGGATCCTACGGCACACTTCGAATCCGCTCAAGCGCGGCAATCCCACATCCAGCACGACCAGGTCTGGCTGGTCAGAGCGCCAGCGCTGGATGGCCTGGATTCCGTCGCTTGCCGCGATGACGTTGAAGCCTTCTCTCCGCAGACCATAGGACGTAACGTCCAGCAGGTCCAGATCGTCATCAACGAGCAGAATCCTCATGCAGTGTTCCTCCATACCAGGCGACGTGCGCGGGCCTTCCTGTTTTGCATGCGGTAGATTGGGAGCCGGAACCAGAACGAGGCGCCGTTGCCGGGCTCGCTATCCAAACCGACTATCCCCCCGTGCAGCCGCACCAGACCATCGACGATGTGCAAACCGAGCCCCAGTCCACCTGCGCGGTTGTTCGCGGCTGCCGACCCGCGTGCGTATCGCCCGAAAATGCTGGTCCGCTCACCCGGGGCAACGCCGGGGCCGTGGTCGGTCACCCGCACCCGAACCCAACTCGCCGCAACACAGACAGACAGGTCGATGACATCGCCCTGGTTGCTATACTTGCTAGCATTCGTCAGCAAGTTCACCACGATCTGGCGCAGGAAGAACGGATCACCGTAAACACAGGGATTGGCCGTTCGTCCAGACAGACGCACCTGCTGATTCTTCCGCTCAAGTAGCGGCTGAACGAGAGCCAGCGCCGACTCTATGCACTCTGACAACTGGACCACAGAGCGACGCAGCGGTAGATGTCCAGTCTCAAGGGCGGCCCAAATAGTCAAGTTTTCAGCCAGTCCCTCCAGCCACGTCAGCCCAGACTGAAGGCGCGACAGGAGCTGATCGACCTCCTCCGGGTTCAGGTCCGAGGATCCAGCCAGCATTTCCAGGCTCACCTGCATAGTAGCCAACGGGGTACGCAACTCATGGGCAACAGTGGCCAAGACATCATGCGCCGCCTGATGAGCAAGCCTGGGCTGCTCCACCACAGCGGGCGTCGGATCGGCTTGGTTAAGGCTAGGCACGGAGACAGAAGAGTCGAAGCTACAAGTTGCCGTGTTCATGCCCTGCCGACCTCCAAACATAGATTCCATACTGTAAATCGACCGCGCCGCGAAATCTGTAAAGCAGTCGACCTGAAGCGGTCGTATCCGGGCTCGATCAAACGCTCGACCAGTCCGGACAAGATGAATCCGGCGAAGCGAGTCACCGCCGTACGCATGGACCACACCTCGTCCACCGCACGCATGCGAGGTCGCCCATGGCTAGGGATTCGCAACAACAATGCGCCCTGCCAAGCATGTAGCGAAGCGCGAAAGGGAGGGGTCACAATGCTTCTTCGGACTAACAGCGACGATCCCAAGGCGTCCGCCGACGCGAGCGAGCCTACTTGCGCCGGCTCCATTCCGTTTTGATAGTAAGCGTTGATGGTCGCACTTCGGTTGACCAAAGGTTGAGACCCGGTTGAGTCATAGGACCTATGTACCGCATGGCTAGTACTTTTTGGCACGGATTCCTCGCTGGTGGGTAATCAACGTCGAGACCAAGTGGAGCTTCAGTGGTGGCCATGCGCCTAATGCCACGGTCCGAGCTAGAGGCGAGGTGTACGGACGGTCCGCCATCGCGCCCGCCTGGCGTTTCACGGTCGAGCCAAGGCGACAACAGTTGCATCGGCACTCCCGAGCAGCGCTATGCATGCTTTCCCATCGCCCTGTATAGGTCACCCATCGAACTCACGCGGGGCCGGTACGCAAACCAAGCTTCTGATTGCTAGCGAACCAAGCAAGGGTCTCCCGATGGGCTGCTATTATACTAGACGATGAAGCAGTCCCTGTCAAGCTGTGGGTGCCACTTGCTCGAGGAAGGTTGAGGTTTAGTTGTGATGCCCTACCGACTCAACGTTCCCATCCACCATTGCCCGGGTTATAGCAAACGCTTCTGCACGCCAGTGGTTCCGGCCATACTTCGAATCAGATCAAGCGTGGCCAGGCAATCGTGGATGGCCTGATGCTTCTCGTGCTCGTACTCTTTGCTGCGGGGGAGCTTCTGCCATTGATAGCTGCGGTTGCGCTCGGACCATTGCCCGAAGTAGCGGGCATACTGTTCCATGGCGCAGTCCCACTGCACACTCGGCCAGCCGATCTTGTTGCGGGCGGCCGTTTGCTGCAGCAGGCGAGAATCAAACGCGGCGTTATAGCAGATGGCGAGCTTGCCCTCCAGGATTGCGGCGAGCTGCGGGAAGATTTCGGGAAAGGTCGGGGCATGCGCCACCATGTCGTCGGTGATGCCATGAATGGCCGTGGCCCGGGCCGGGATGCGGGACTGAGGTCGGACCAGCGTATCCATCAGCACACTGCGGTCGTCAGCCACGATGGCAATCTGGATCACTTCGTCTCGCCCATCCAATCCGGTGGTCTCCGTGTCCAGGACGACCCAATCCGAGCGTGCCAGAAGGGCCCGCGCCCAACGCTGGGCGGCCTCCCGATCGCGTGTGTGCGTATGATTCATCCTCTGCCTCTCCCCGGGTGATAGCACGGCAACCGTGCGGCATCTCGTCATGCAGTATAATAGTGGCGGGGCTCTGGGTGCAAGGCTCATAGACCAACACCACACCAGAGCCGCTCAGGCGAACCTGGCATCGTTCGTGCAGCGGCTAGTCGCGGCGGCGCGCCGCCGCAGAGCCGAACCGAGCGCCCCACAAGAAGGGCGAGCCTGCGCAAGGAGTTCTTGCGTGCATTTCGCTATCACTGACTTCGTCGAGAGTCTACCGCAGACGCTATCATGAAGTCACCGGCTGCTCGTCCTGTCGGGCTAACGATCATCGCTGTTGTGATAGCCATCAACGGCATCGGCTCCCTGCTAGAGGCGGTCGGTCTCGCAGGGCTGACGATCGGCGCGATTATCAGCACCATCCTGTCGGCGCTGATCGGACTGGCTTTGCTCTTTCGAGCTTACGGAATCCTGCGGCTCAAACACCGTGCCTGGTTGGCCACGGTGCTTCTCCTTTGCGTACGTAGCGTCTTCGCCACAGTCAACTTGGTCTACGGTTCGGCCGGCATCGTTGGCACGATCGACGTAGTCGTAAGCCTACTTACTCTTCTGTATCTAATCCGCCCCAGCGTGCGAAGTCTGTTCGAAGAGAATTCAGCTCGCAAGCACCCATGACCCCCAGCAAGCTGCAACCAAGGCTCAACGCGCGGATATGAAGGCAAAGTACCCCTGCTGTCCGGTCTCTGGCACACAGCTTGCGGCCATCCTAGCAAGCAGTACGCTCTGTGGCTCGCCCGACGGTTAGCTACCCGGCCGAAGATGAAGAACAGATCCAGCGCGCCGATCTCGGGTCGGACAGGCCATAGTTAATGGCGCCGATGCTGTTGCGCCAATCGTGTACGATAAGAGGAGGGCATCCAATATGCGAGCGCTCAAAGCGACGGCCGCCGTAGCCGTCCTCGGACTTGTCCTGACCGCGTGCAGCCAGCAGACAGGACAGAGCCCATCCGGGACGCCCACGGTCAGTGGGGCCGCGATCACAGAAATACAAATGCAGGCGACGCCGACTGCGAAAGCCAGCGTGACGCCGCAAACCGGTCCAGGGGGCGCCGACACGAACGACATGCGACAGTCCATGCAAGAGATGCAGCGCGACATGCAGCAACTGGGTCGGCTTGTCCCCCAACTGGACCAGAGCCAGCAGCGGCAGATCGCGCAGATGATGTCCGGTCTGATGGCGCAGATGAGTCAGCTCATGAACCAGATGCAGCCGGTGATGGACCGCATGACCCCGGATGAGCGGCAGCGAGCGGCTAAGACCATGCAACAGATGCGATCCAGTGTCGATAACATGATGCAGAACATGGGTATGGCCCCCACCGAAGGCGCAGCCACCCCCGGACCTATGGGCGACATGGGGCAGATGGGAAGAGACATGGGTCAGATGCATCAGCAGATGCGCGGTCAGATGCAGATGATGGACGTCCGCCAAGTGCAGCAATTCATGGCCGATATGGGCGAGTTGATGGGGCAGATGGACCAGTTGATGGGACAGATGGAGGCGGCTATCGGACAACTGAGCCCCGACCAGCGGCAGGCTCTGAGCGACACGGTCGCGGAGATACTGGGTACTGTGCGCGAGATGATGCGCAGCGCAGGTGCGCCAATCAGCGTCAGCTCCGCGACGCCATCGGCCTCTGCCTCGCCCGGCATGCCCGAGGCAACGCCCGGGCCATAGCCTTAGGACTTTCGGTGGCTATTGCTCCTAAATTCCCTCCGGACTGCCCGCGGCGCTCGGGTCCGCGGGCAGTCCCCTCAAGTAGTTCGCTCCGCCGCTCGCCTATCCGGATTGTCTCCAGGCGGTTTGGGTAGCGTGTTACCCATCCACCCCTCGATCCGGCAAGACAGCCAGTTCCCATCTGAGCACGGGGTGTTGATTGGTCACTAGATGATGCGCGGCACAGTCAGAGCCGTGGAACTCCTGGTCGCATAGAGGACAGTAGTAGTTGGTCCCATTCCACCAATGAGACGATTGGCGAATGAAAGCCACTTTGGCATCGGTGGCGGTGCGCAGCCCCATTGTTTGCGCCCGCGCTGGAAGAATCAGATCGACTCGCCGAGCACGTGCTTTGTCAACCATGCGTCCTCTTATCCCAACTATAGATGTTTTTGCCAGCCCATCGGCCGGCCCGCAATGTGCCCACAGCAGCAAGGAGCGTGCCACCGTCAGACCGCACACCTTGACAGTTGACACCTACCTCCGCCTCTGCTAGCATGCTAGCGGTGCCGCGACCAACCAGGTCACGGTCGGTCGGCTTCGAGACACGGAGACCCAGCCCGGCGGCGTTATTGTCCACCTCGTCCTCCGATCCTGCACTAGCTCGACAGCGGCGGCTGGAACGGCTATACTCAGCCTGCGACCGAATGACGAAGGAGTCCAACGTCATGACGCACACGCCCAATCCCAGCTATAGCTTCACCCTTCGTTGCGAACTCGACAATCGCCCTGGCATGCTCGGCATGATCCTCTCTGCTGTCGGGGCCGTTGGCGGGGATATGGGACACATCGACATCGTGAGCGCCGATCGACGCATCATGGTGCGAGATATCACGGTCAACGCCATCGACGAGCGGCATGCCGTCAAGATCGTCGATCAGGTGCAAAGCCTGCTCGGGGTGCGTGTTGTCAACGTCAGCGACCGGACCTTCTCCGCACACATGGGCGGCAAGATCGAAATCGCCAACAAGATCTCGGTGAAGACACGCGACGACCTGTCCATGGTATACACACCCGGTGTGGCGCGTGTTTGCCTGGCCATCGCCGACGAACCGTCCAAGGCCTTCTCTCTGACCATTCGCCGAAACATGGTGGCCGTCGTCACCGATGGCTCGGCGGTCCTCGGTCTAGGCGATATCGGACCAGGCGCTGCTCTGCCGGTGATGGAAGGCAAGGCCATGCTCTTCAAGGAATTCGCTGGCGTGGACGCCTTTCCCATCTGTCTCCAGACCCATGACGTGGACGAGATCGTCGCCACCGTCGAGCGCATCTCGACGTCGTTCGGCGGCATCAACCTGGAGGACATCTCCGCCCCGCGCTGCTTCGAGGTTGAGGAGAGGCTGCGGGAGCGTCTAGACATCCCGGTCTTCCACGACGACCAGCATGGCACGGCGGTGGTCGTGCTGGCCGCGTTGCTCAATGCGCTCAAGATAGTGCACAAGTCGATCGACGAGATACGGGTTGTGGTCAACGGGATGGGCGCGGCCGGCATCGCCTGCACGAAGACCCTCCTGGCTGCCGGCGTCGGCGACATCATCGGATGTGATCGCGAGGGCGCGATCTACGATGGACGCACCACCGACATGAACCCGGTCAAGCAATGGATCGCCAGGAATACCAACCGCAAAGGCGTACGTGGAACCTTACACACCGCGATGATGGGGGCCGACGTGTTTCTCGGCGTCTCCGCGCCCGGCGTTGTCGGGGTGGAGGATGTCAAGAACATGGCTCCGGACCCCATCGTCTTTGCCCTGGCGAATCCGGAACCCGAAATAGCGCCGGAGGATATCTACGGATGTGCGCGCGTGGTGGCCACCGGGCGCAGCGACTATCCGAACCAGATCAACAACGTGCTCTGTTTCCCTGGCATCTTCCGAGGCGCATTAGACTGCCAGGCGACCCTCATCAACGAGTCCATGAAGAAGGCGGCTGCCAAAGCCATCGCTGAGATGGTGTCGTCTGAGGAGTTGAGCGAAGAGTATATCGTTCCCAGCGTGTTCAACCGCCAGGTGTCCGACGCGGTCGCCAGGGCCGTCGTCGAGGCCGCCATGGCCACTGGAGCGGCCCGTAGGCCAACCGTTCGGCTTCACCCTTCGGCCCGCGCGAAAGAGTAGATAGTCCCGATGATTTCGACGTCACTGGCAAGGAAAAGAGGCGTGGCAGAACAACCGGAGAGATGCCCGTACCTTGGGCTATCATATGATCGCTCCCTCCGTACCGAGTATCCGAACGATGAGCATCGTTGCTTCGCCAAGGAGACGATGGCACCGATCAGCACCGCTCGGCAGAGAGTTGTCTGTCTGGGTCCGGGATACAGAAGCTGCTGGCGCTTGCCAGAATTGGAGCGCTCCGTTCGCCCCATCCGTCCCATTCGCCCAGGTCCGAGCGGTTTTGCCCTGCCGCCGCTCGGTCGGGACACGCGGTTGCTTCTCGCCGGCGGGGCTCTGTTGATCGTGCTACTCCTGGCGATCGTCCAAACGGTGGCCTTCTGGCAAGGCAGTGCGTCCAGCCCATCCAGCCCGGCCGCGGTATCCACCCCACGTCCTGGCGCCTCGGATGCACCCGCGCGAGCGGCTGGCAACCAGCAATCGGTTATCACTCCAGCCGCGACCGTGACAGATGGCGCGCAGAGCAGTCCTGCTGGGGCGATATCGGCGCCCTCGCCCACGCCAGTCCCGCCGACTCGGACACCGACTCCGTCTTTGGCCGCTGGTCCGAGCGTCCATGTCGTGGCGTCGGGAGAGACGCTACTCGTCATCGCCGCTCGCTATGGTGTAACGCTAGACACGCTCATGCGTGCTAATGGGCTTTCCAACGCTAACCAACTGAGCGTGGGACAGAAGCTAATCGTCCCGCCAGCCACGAATCGCTGATGCTGTAGTGCATCATTCCCACCTTCCAGCCCACCACTCATTAGGATAATCGTCCGCCACAGCGCATGGCCTGGCTCTGTCATTGTGCGTGCTGCCGCCATCAGAGCAGTTCTCATGAAGATCGAGGAGGCTGGAGACGCGCCGGATCGAAATCACGCCGTCAAACCTCAGCCAAGGCCGTCGTCCTGGGATTGACGCTGCAACTTCAGTGCCGCGGACTCGCTACCCTTCTCGGATGCTCAGCAATTGTGCGATGTGAGGTAGAGGGTATCTAGAAAGCCGGGCGAAACATGGCTCGTTTTGGGCAGGCACCAAGCCTACCCGAGGGCACATGCAATGTGCCCCTACAGGAGGCGCGATGAAGGGCATATTGCATGTGCCCTGGGAGCGAGGACGTGCAGACCGCCTTGTCAGATACCCTCGAGCCACGAGCCACGTGGCGCAGAACCTGCAAGGCGGAGAACGGAGCGGTCGGGCTAATGACCCGATTGATCGCTCAGCAGCCGATCTGGCGTACCTTGCACAGAGTATGCTGGATGGGTACCATTGATCTTCCCCAATGGCATGGGCGTACTGCCAGTAGGACAGGCGCAGGAAAGTGCCAGGAAGAAGAGAAGGACGAGCGAGTATGACGGTGTGGGTTGTCGTCGAGGATGCACACAAAGCCGTGGGGCTCCAGTTGCCGCTGATGATCGTCTCGCCGCTGATCGCCGCGTGCGCCAGCGATCCCAGCAGCTTCGAGGAATTGCTCGGATCGGCTGACTTCTATGCCCACGGGCTGGCCGGAGCTGTGACGGACGGCCTGCTCGCGTGGGATCGGCGGGACGGAGACCGAGCCGCGTCGGACAAAAAGGTTCCGCGGATCGCGGAGGAACATCCCAAGCACGACCTGGGACTCTTGCTGGGACGCGCGGGCGATGATGGATTGCTATACATAGACTTGACCGAGCACGCCCTGGTGGTACATGGCAGGGTGGCCGAAGTAGTCCACAAGCGTGGCGAGGTTGAAATCGTGGATCGGGGCGCACCGACCGGGCGTCGTGTCACTTATCAACTCGGACACAATTGGCAGATCACGGCACAACGAGGGGTATGAGATTCCTAACTTCGAAGGTGAACGAGCAATAGAATGAGCAAGGTCATAGCCGAGCACTACGAGCTGCGGAGCCAGATCGGGCGGGGTGGGCTAGCGACTGTCTACCAGGCCAGAGATCTCCGCTCGGGCGTGGACGTGGCGCTGAAGGTGGTGCATCAGCACCTATCGGAAGATGCACGCTTTGTCGCCCTTTTTCGCCAGCAGGCCCTCGCGGCCGCCCGCGTTACGCACACCAACGTGGCGCGGGTCCTCGACTACGGACGCTGGCACGACACATATTACCTGGTCGAAGAGTTGGTCCACGGCTCCAGTCTGGCCGAGATTCTCGCCAAGCGTGGTCGACTGTCCCCGGTCGACGCGCTGTCCGTCGGGGCAGCCGTCGCCACCGCACTAGCCGCGGCCCATGGTCAGCAGACGGTGCACCGCGACCTGCGCCCGGGGAACGTCCTGGTCGACGCTCTCGGCATCGTCAAGGTCACCGACTTCGGGCTGGCCCAGGCCGCTTCTCAGACGGGACTGACCATGACAACCATGGCGCTGGGCACGGCCTACTACGCGGCGCCCGAACAGATCCAGGGACAACCGACCACGCCGGCTGCGGATGTCTACTCCCTGGGCGTGATGCTCTACGAGATGCTTGCTGGACGCCGTCCGTTCGAGGGCTCTAATCCACTGCACGTAGCCATGCAACATATCAACGAGGATCCGCCCGACCTGGGAATGCTCGTGCCAGAGCTATCCGAGGCGATCAGACGAAGCATCAATCGCATGCTGGGAAAGGACCCGCACGAGCGGCTGGCGGATGGGGCGGCCGCGCTGCGTTCGATCTCCTCACTGCCCGAACATGCGCCGCACCACGTCTTCAACGCGAGCCAACCGATTCGTGTGGGCGGCAGTACGAGACGCGGCGGAAGCAGATTGGCCGGCACCCTGGTCGGATTGTTGATACTGGCGCTGGTGGCCGGCTCTGGCGGCGTTCTGGCCGTGGCAGGGAGCCAGTACCTTCACGCCCCCAGCATCTCCGAGCTACCCGCTATCACCGATCCACAGGCCGCCGATCCGGCGCCACAGCCCGCGGATATCGCGGTCCCCTCGCTGGTCGGCCTGAGCCTCAATCAAGCGACAGATCGTCTTGCACAATCCGGCCTATTCCTGGGCTCCGTGGCGAGCCGCGAAAGCTCGCCGTCCGAGATCGGTGAAGTCGTCGAGCAAACGCCGGCCGCCGGCAAGCCGGTGGCACCTGACACACGCGTTCGGCTGATCCTGGGCTCCGGCCCCGCCGCGCCCCTGCCCTCCGCAAGCTCGGGAGCATCGCCGCGCCAGTCCACATCACCTGCGCCTTCTCCCATGCCCGATAGGTCGGACTCTCCCACGGCAGAGCCGAAGTCGCCGACCGCCACGCCGCGTCAATCATCGAGCCCGGCCCCATCCAGCCCTGCGCCGACGCCTGTCGCGACGACGGCGCCGAGCGCACAACCGCAGTCGGGCGACAATCAAGCCAGCGATGCCACCAAGCCGCCAGCAGGCGGAGCAGTGCAACCACAGGGGACAGCGAATGCCGGGACCAATCAGCAACATCCTTGAGTCGCTCCAGGCGGGCGCCTGGGGGAACCTGGTGGACCTGACGGTGGCTTTGCTTCAGGCCGGCGCCGTCCAGTGGCTCTACTTCTGTCTGTCCTGGCTACTAGTCAGCTTCGCGTTCCTGCTCCTGTTTGCACGGACGAGCGCGCGCCCCCCCGCGTGGGCAAGCCGACTGTTTCGGCTCGGCATCCTTAGTCTAGCAGCGCTGGGTTACGCGGCCCTGACGGGGCAGCTTATCCTCGCCGCTGTCTTCTTCCTGCTGACCTGGTACGTCTCGGGACGACTGCAGGAGCGCCTACCCGATTGGAGCGTGCTGGGCGTGCAGCACTTCGCCGCCATCGCCGTCGGCTCCTTGCTGCTCCTCCTGCTGATAGCAGCCGATCTGCGCTGGCTGTGGGGAGACCATGTGGCCCTGGCCGTGGCGGGCGGCTTCTTCGTGGCCGACGTTCTCATAACCGCCATCTCCATCGGCTACGCCTTCGAGCCTCTGGACGTCTTATGTCGAGTTCGCTGGCGACGTCTCTTCCCGCCCATCGCCTTCCGCACCGGGTTCTACCCGATGGTATCCATCCACGTTCCGGCCCACTCCGAGCCCGTGGAGATGGTGAAGCAAACCCTGCGCTCGCTGGTGCAGTTGGACTACCCCAACTACGAGATCATCATGGTGGATGACAACACGGCCGAGCCGGAGCTGTGGGAGCCGGTGATGGAGTACTGCCGGCAACACGGCATCCGCACCTACCACCTGGAGGCCTACCCTGGCTTCAAGTCGGGCGCCCTGAACTTCGCGCTGGCCCAGATGCACCCGGAGGCCCAGATCATCGCGGTGGTGGACTCGGATTACCAGGTCCAGCGTGATTACCTCAAGCGCACCGTGGGTTACTTCGAGAACCCCGAGGTGGCCTTCGTGCAGACGCCGCAGGCCTTTCGGGAGGTGGACAGCCCATACCTGGAGCGCATCGATCTATCGCAGCGCTACTTTTTTGACGTCGGCATGCGCACGCGCAACGAGCGCAACGCCATCATCTTCTGCGGCACGATGGGGCTGATCCGCAGAAGCGCCTTGCGACGGGCGGGTGGCTGGGGCGAGTGGTGCGTCACCGAAGACGCCGAGCTAAGCCTGCGCCTGCTGGGCAAGGGCTACTCCGGCGCGTACATTCATGAGGTCTTCGGGCGTGGTCTGCTGCCGCTGACCTTCGACGACCTGCGCAAACAGCGCTTCCGCTGGGCCCTGGGCGGCGTGCAGATTCTCAAAGCCTACCTGCTTCCGCTGCTGGGCCTCGGCTTCGGCGAGCGCAAGCTGCGTCTTACCCTTTCCCAGCGGCTGGCCTATCTACTGGGCGGATTCGGCTGGTTTGCCGATCTACTGGTGCTCGTCTTCAGCCTGGCCCTGCTCGGCATCGTGGGCGCCGACATTCTCGGTCTCCGCACTCCCGTGCGTATGCTAAGCGGTCCGCTGCTGCTGCCGCCCCTGCTCTTCATCTACGCGGGCATCCTGCGCACCGTCTGGGCCCTGCGCCAGAGCACCGGCTGCAGTTGGCTAACGGCTCTCGGCGCCTTCTGGACCTGGCTCAGCTTGAGCCTGACGGTCGCGCGGGCCTGTATCAGTGGACTCATCGTCTCCCGGGCCGCCTTCCTGCGCACGCCAAAGACCGGAGACTCGCCGTCGCCCTTCGACGCGCTAGCCAGCCTGCGCCCCGAGTTGCTCCTGGGTCTGGCCCTCTCGGCCGCCGTCCCGGCCCTGCTCATCCATCAGCCCAGCCTCCAGACGGCCCTGATCTCGGGACTCCTGGCCTGGCATGCCTGCGTTTACTGGAGCGCCCCCTGGAACGCCTGGGGCTCCTACTCCGGCACCTCCCCAACCTGGCGCCTAGTCGCCCGCGCCGGCATCCTCTTCGCGGTGGTGCCACTAGCGCTATGGCTGGGGTTGTTGTGGGCACTGCCGGGAATGTCTCTGCGCGGGCTATAGCCTCGATGACGCCTGGTCTGTCGCCCAGCCGGCTTATCATGGTGCTGTTCCCCAAGACTGGGCTGGTTTTGATGTCGACGACATCATCGGGCTAGCGAACTCACAATCCCCTTTCTCTTCGCAAAGAGAGAGCATACCTGTTCCCTCCTCCTTTGCGAAGGGATAGCATACCTGTTCCCTCTCCCTTTGCGAAGGGATAGCATACCTGTTCCCTTTCCCTTCGCGAAGGGAGAGGGTTAGGGTGAGGGTCCCCCGGGCCACTGATTTCACAAACGTCTCTACTGCAAGTCCCATGGTGGGATCTTATCCACCCGTCAGCATTGGCTCCGATCGGCGGCCCATAGGCGCCAGGCGCTAAACCCTCACCCTGGCCCTCTCCCTTCTGCGGAAAGGAGAGGGGACCGTCTCGTGGTCGCCATCACGAACTTCCTGATGGGAAAGAGTATAACTGTCCCCTCTACCTCTCCTTGCGTTAACAAATAGTAAACAAATAAGCGCTCTGGCTGATGAACGGTCAAAAGTTATTGACAGCAGCGACCTAGCTTGCTACAGTATCGCTGCACTTCTGTTACAAGCAAACTTGGGAAAGCGTCGATCCCAGATCTGTAACGTGGTCACCTCGGTCTGGTGGAGCTACTGCTGAAACCGACCCTTCGATATGCGGGTCGGTTTTTGTGCCCAGACTCTCGGACAGAGACCCGCGCGGTTGTCCTGTGTCTGAACGTATCAAGAACGCGAGGAGGCAGCCATGATGAACAAACCGGTGAAAGGGCCGAGTTGGGTCCCTGGTGTGACGTGCAAAGGGGCAATGGTGATGAAGCTTCTCTTGGCTGCGTTGCTTGTGGCTATGCTGGCGGGCGCTGTCGTTGGGAGCGCGGCGGACGATTACGTCTTCCTGGCACAGTGGGGTAATGAGGGAAACGGGCGGTTCAACAACCCCTTAGGGATCGCGGCGGATTCCGCCGGCAACGTCTACGTCGTGGACTCCGGGAACAGCCGCGTCCAGAAATTCACGAGTACTGGGACCTTCCTCACAAAGTGGGGCTCCTCGGGTGGCAGCGTCGGGCAGTTCCGCAACCCGAATGGGATCGCGGTCGACTCCACCGGGAACGTCTACGTCGCCGACACCGACAACAATCGCGTCCAGAAGTTCACCAGCACGGGCAGCTTCCTCACCGCCTGGGGCTCCTCAGGGGGCGGCAACGGGCAATTCCAAAACCCGTCCGGTATCGCTGTCGACGCAACTGGCAACGTCTACGTAGCTGACCCCGGAAACAATCGTATCCAGAAGTTCACCGGCACAGGTACCTTCCTGACCGCCTGGGGCTCTGCCGGAAGTGGGAGCGGTCAGTTCATCAACCCGGCTGGGATCGCGGTCGACTCCTTAAGCAATGTCTTCGTCGCGGACTCCGGCAACGACCGCATCCAAAAGTTCACCGGAACAGGCGGCTTCCTTGCAACCTGGGGCTCCTCTGGCGTCGGAGACGGGCAGTTCATCCGCCCCTCCGAAATCGCTCTCGATTCGGCTGGCAACGTCTATGTAGCGGACTCCGGCAACGATCGCGTCCAGAAGTTCACCGACACCGGAGGCTTCCTGACTAAGTTTGGCTCCTTCGGCTACGGCTGGGGACAATTCAGGAACCCGTACGGAATCGCCGTTGACCCCGCGGGCAGTGTGTTCGTTGCCGACAACGGCAACAATCGTGTCCAGAAGTTTGGCAGCACGGGGACCTACATAGCCGGCTGGGGATCTCATGGCGGCCCTTCGTTCCCTAGTAGCGGCGATGGGGAGTTCAGCTCTCCGGAGGGGGTCGCGGTCGACGCAGCCGGTAACGTCTACGTGGCTGACCGGGAGAACAGTCGCGTCCAGAAGTTCACGAGCAGCGGGAGCTTTCTCACGAAGTGGGGCTCCTCGGGCTCCAACAACGGACAGTTCGGCTGGCCGAGCGGCATCGCTGTTGACGCTGCGGGTAATGTCTACGTGGCTGAAGCGTGGAACGACCGTGTTCAGAAGCTTACCAGCAACGGGAGCTTCCTCACCAAATGGGGCGCCCGCGGTGTCGGCAACGGGCAGTTCCAGGGTCCGCACGGGATCGCAGTCGACGCTGCGGGCAACGTCTACGTGGCTGACTCCGGGAACAGCCGCATCCAGAAGTTCACGAGCAGCGGGAGCTTCCTCACAAAGTGGGGCGCCTCCGGCAGCGGCAACGGACAGTTCCATTGGCCGAACGGCATTGCCATCGACGCTGCGGGCAACGTCTACGTGGCTGACTCCGGGAACAGCCGTATTCAGAAGTTCACTGGCACAGGGAGCTTCCTGGCCGCCTGGGGCTCCTCAGGCAACGGCAACGGACAGTTCTATGGACCGAACGGCATTGCTGTCGACGCTGCGGGCTACGTCTACGTGGCTGATGGAACGAACAATCGTGTCCAGAAGTTCACCAGCACGGGAGGTTTTCTCACAACCTGGGGCTCCCAGGGCCGCAGCAAAGGTCAGCTCCTCAACCCGTATGGCATCGCGATCAACGCCGCGGGCAGCGTCTACGTTGCAGATCGCAACAACCAACGCATCCAGGTGTTCGCTCTCGCCTCTTCGGGCGGAACACCCACCCCCACGGCTACCAGCACGCCAACGGCGACGCCCACACCCTCGATCACGCCGACGCCGACGGTCACCAGCACGCCGACCAGGACACCGACGCCCACGCCAACCCCAGCACCCGCCGTCGCCATTCGCAACGTGCAGGCCTCGCCCAACCCCTTCAACCCGTCGCAGACGGGAACAACCCTGAGCTTTGATCTCACGGCCTCCTGTGGCAACACCCTGGCCGCCATCTTCGACATGAATGGGGCAGGTGTGCTGAAACACTGGGCTCTGGGCGCACGGTCAGCGGGCACGCAAAGCGTAGCGTGGGATGGCAAGAACTCGGCGGGCAGCACTCTGGGAGAGGGCATGTATGCCTTCTTTGCCGTCTGTCTGGATGCGGGAGGCAACGCCATAGCCGTCGGCTCAGATCTCGTCAACATCAGCCCGATTATCTACAACATGACGATCACTCCGGAACCCTATTACCCGCAGACAGGCATCGCCACCCTTGGCTTCAACCTGTCACTGGCGAACGGGGGCTTCACCACGGCGGTAATCCTCGATTCGCAAGGTACGCAGGTCAAAGCGTTCCTCTGGCAGATCAGCCCTTCCGCGGGATCCGTCAGCTACCTCTGGGATGGGAAGGACAACGGAGGGAACGTAGTGCCGAACGGGCGCTACTCCTACGTAGTAGCGGCCGTGGACCCGAGCAACATGAGTCAGATGCACGTTGGGGTCGTGCTGTTAGACGTGGGCACGCCGCTGGCCGCTGGGGCCGCGCAGGCAGAGCCATGGGCACAGGAAGCAACCGAACAACTCCGCAAGATAGCCAACGGCTCACGCTAGAGGTTGGGTGTGCCATCGGGAGGAGCCCGGGATGGGCTCCTCCCGATGCAGTTGTTCCAACCGGTCGCCATCTCAGGATGCGCAACGGTCGCGTGGGGGCGCGGCGTCAACGGATCGAGAGCGGATAAGCGGATAGGTCTATCTTCTAGTAATCATTCCTTCCTTCGACACGCTGTCAGCGAGAGCGCGGGCAGCGGAGCCCCAGGCTTCGGTGTAGCGCTAGATCCACTGCGGCCATCTTGTCGACACTGAGCCGACCAATCGGACGCAAAATGTTCTCCCCTCTCGGGGGCAGTATGCGCATGGTCGCGGGGTCAGATGAGATCGTCCGCAGTTGCGCGCAGTTGACGACGCTGCGCTCAGGAAGCCCTGACTCGTGAGGCTCCACAACCACCATGAACGGATAGTGGGGATCGGGGACGGTCCTGGTTATGATCGCCACGATCGTCGTGGGGCTAAAGCGGTTGCCAAGGTCGTTCTGAATCACAAGCGCCGGTCGTAGTCCGCCTTGCTCCCTCCCTTTTTTCGGCTCGAAATCGACCCAGTAGATCTCACCCCTCCGCACTGGGTTTCTCCGGTGCATCGGGCCACGCGGCGTCTTCCTTGATCACTTCCCAGAACGACTCCATCCCCTCCTCGGAGAGATCGAGGTTCTCCTGCGCCATGGTCTTGTACCCGGCGACCATTAAGGCTTCGATCTCATGCTCCTCGATCTCCGCGATCATGGCGTCAATAGCCTCCGATCGGCTGACGCCGCGCTCACGAGCCTTGCGGTCCGCATACTCCACCGACTCGGGCCGAAGGGTCACGGTAACCTTCTCGCGACGCCCCTCGGACGACGGGGCGCGGCCAGTACGCCTGTTCATAGCTCGCTCCTTTCCCGTGATTTGGAAACCATCTCAGAACTGCGAGATCTGTTAGTCATCAACGTAAGCATACCACTGAATAGTACGATACTCCAGCGTACCACTGGGGTGTACACGCAATCGTACCTCACCGACCTAGAGGTTGACAGATGCCCTGAACCAGAATACCATGTGGGCGTCGATTCGGTTAGCAGAGTTCCCCAGGGGTGGTTCGATGGACAGCAGCAGCAGGTGTCGCAGCAACCTCCGTTGTCGAATGACAAGGCGTTTGGGCCTCGGATCGGGGGTTTTCCTCGGAAAGCATTGGCATGTCTTGTTCATCGGGGTACTGGTGGCCATGACCCTCTGGCCCGCTGCGCCAGCCCAGTCCCAGCTGCCCCCATCGACTCCGGGGCAATCGTCCGTCGTCTCCTCTGCACCTCTTTCCGGAAACGCCACGGTGGACGAGATCCAGGGTTTCAAGCTCCTCACGGCGCGCGAGGGTTGGGTGCAGATTCACCAGCAGCTCTTCTGGACCAGCGATGCCGGGCTCAGTTGGATAAATATCACGCCCCAGTTGGGTCAGTCTGCCCTTCCCGCGGTCTTCTTTCTCGATCATAGGCACGGCTGGGCCGTTCTGACCGGCCCCGCTGCCGTCGGGTCCGGCGGGTACGCCATCGCTCGAACTTCAGATGCGGGCAAGACGTGGCAGGCTCAGCCTCTCTCGCTGTTTCGTCCGGATGATGTGGATGCCCTTGTCGGCAACTTCTACCTGCGGTTTGTTACACCTCAGACCGGCTGGCTTGTCACCAAACGTGCCACCAGCAGGAATTTCAGTGTAGGTGCCCTCTTCAGAACCACTGACGGTGGCAGGAGTTGGACGCGACTCACGATTCCCATCGGCGAGCCGGTCTATTTCGCCACCGAGCAACTGGGCTGGGTCGCGGGTGGTCCCGCCGGGGATCAGCTTTACCGGACCCAGAATGGCGGACAGACCTGGGAGCGCCAGAGAGTGGATGACCCGGCATCGGGCGGCGGTCTTCAGCGAATCTACCGGCTCCCTCGCTTGGAGACTCCGCAAACCGGGACCCTGCCGGTCATCGCGACCAACGGCAGCGAAACCTCGATCGAGTCATATGCCACGCGGGACGGCGGTCGGCAATGGGAGCTCGTCTCACGCACGCCGCTGGGCAATCGAATAGATCCGGCCGCTCGGTTCCCGTTGGTCAGCCTCGGCACGGGACAGACTATCACGGTGTTGCCAAACTCCGGGCGGCTGTTGAAGACCGCCAGCGACGGACAAACCAGCGAGGTGCGCGACCCGGATGGCACGTCCTCCCACCTGGTCGAGCTAGATGCCGTCACGCCGAATCTGGCCTGGGGTCTCTACAAATCGAGCCGGTGCGAGGTCACCGCCCAGACCGATGGCAGCCGCCCCGCCCGATGCACGTCAGAGAGCAGGCTGGTTAGTACGACCAATGGCGGCCAAACGTGGCAAGCTTTGAATCTGCCCAGCGCTAACGCGCGCGCCGCGGAGGGCTCCACCAACGCACTGCGGACCGTAGTGGGGCAAGGCTTCGATATCTGTATGATTCCCAGCCTCGACGTTCTTAGCAATTGGATAGTGAACAGCCCATATCGATCTGTCAACCTCTATATCGGAGGCTCTGTTTGGGCCTGTCGTAACTCGCCCTGGGCGGCCTCCCGTCTCACGGCCTCCTACATCCTTCAGGTAAGTCAGCAGGGCTGGATGTTTTTCCCCACCTGGGTTGGGCCGCAGGCCCCCTGTTACTCCGATGAGGCCTGGATGGTGATGAGCTACGACCCGACCACGGCCTTCAATCAGGGCACCGCGGAAGCCAACGCGGCCAGCGACCGCGCGGCCAATCTCGGCTTGCCACCGGGCTCGGTCATCCACTACGACATGGAAGCCTACAACACCACCATCAGTGCGTGTCGCAACGCCGTCAAGTCCTTCGTCTCCGGGTGGTCCCGGCAGATTCGCGCCCGAGGCTATTCGGCCGGACTCTACGGAGCTGGCTGCGGCACGGCCATGAGCGACTTCGCCAATATCCCCAACGTGCCCAACGAGGTCTGGCTGGCTCATTGGATTTACTCGGCGTACAACCCCTCCGCTTCTGTCTGGGGCGTCGCCTGCACCTCGGATACCCTCTGGGTGGGCCATCAGCGGCTTCGTCAGTACGCGGGCAACGTCTACGAGACCTGGGGTGGCGTGACGCTGAATATTGACATCGACGTGCTGGACGGCACCCTCAGCAACACCGCACCAGCGCCAGCCACGCCCACTCCAACCCCGACTTGGACGTCGACGCCTACCTTCACGTCCACTGCAACCCGCACCGCAACCGCGACGTCGACCCGAACCTTCACATCCAGCCCGACAGCAACCAGGACAGCGACTCCGACCTTCACGCCCAGCCCGACTCGCACATGGACGGCCACCCCGACCGCGATCGCGGCCGGCATCACCTCTCCGCGCAACTGGGATACCGTCACCACATCGCCGCTGGCCGTTCGGTTTGCGGGCAGCAACGTCAGCGCGGTCCAGTTCTGGGCCTTCTATGACCTCGGCTGGCATGAGTTGGGCACAGACACCAACGGGACCGACGGCTGGGGTGTCAACTGGAATTGGAACGGTATCAGCAGCCAACTGGTGAAGCTCACTACCGTGATGCGGGATACCGGCAACAACATCAGCGTGGACTCTGGCGGCGGTGCGTATGTCCTGCTCCAGGCTCCCTGGGGACTGATCGCCCCCGCCAACGGAGCGACCATCACGAGCTGTCCCCTCACCCTGCAGGCCTCGGCCAGTGGGGCGGCCGTGGTCCAGTTCTGGGCCTTCTATGACCTCGGCTGGCACAACCTGGGCACGGACATGAACGGGACCGACGGCTGGAGTGTCTCCTGGAACTGCGCCGGGATCACCAACCAGCAGATGAAGCTGACTACGGTGATGTGGGATAGCAGTGGCAACCCGACCGTCGACCCAGGTGGAGGCGCCCTGGTCACTCTCCAGGCGCCCTAGTAGTGAAGCCCTTCTCTGTGGCACGCCCCTTGCCGGGCAGACCGGAGGGGCATGCTGACCGCCAATCCTTTGATGGAGGTGCTGGACGTGAATTTGGGTCTATTGCTGCTGCGCCTGGTCGTCGGGGGAATCTTCGCCGTGCACGGCTATCCGAAGCTACTGGGCGGACCGGAGAAGCCGGTGGGACCGGAGGCGGCCCGTTTCCTCGGGCCTGGATTCGTGCAGGCGATGCAGAGCGGTCAGTCTGGATTCGCAGAGGCATTACGAGGGATGGGCGTTCCGATGCCCGGCACGATGGCTCCTCTGATAGGTGCCGTAGAGCTTTTCGGTGGCTTGCTCCTGATGCTGGGCTGGTTCACCCGCCTGACAACAATCCTCCTGAGCCTCGACATGGTCGTGGCCATTCGTAAGGTTCATTGGCAGAGCGGGCTGGTCGGACCTACAGCGTCGGAGTTCCCACTCTCGCTCCTGGGCGGTTGCCTGGCGCTGTTCTTCGCGGGACCCGGCAAGCTCTCGCTGGACGAGCTGCAGTCGGCTCTGCTCGGAGTGTTCCGGAGGAAGTGAGTTGACACGAGGTTACTCTCAAAGCTGCGCTCATGGAAGCTGCGTCATCGGTGAGGGGGTCCATTGGCGCCGGCGTGCCAAACCGGGCGAATTGTATCCAACCGAGCGCCGCCCGGGGCTGAAGCAGCCGGGCTGATTTAGCGAAGCCCGCTGAACCGGGCTGGCCTCGCTGACGTCAGCCCGCTTGAGCGGGCTTTGTTGGACTAGCGCGCTCGCTTTAGCGGCGCGGGGCGCCGGAGCAGAAGGACGCCCTGCAGCACACGGTTGAGCCATCCGCGCTTCGCAGTCGACCGCCCACTTAGCTCAATGCGGATAGGGCGCGATGATGGTCTTTAACAAAATGGCGTGGTACATACTCGGACGCTGTTCCTCGCCCCCCAGGGCGCAATCAATTGCGCCCCTACTCACAAGATGTACCTCGTTTATTTGTTGACGACCATAGTCGCGCCTCTACGATGTGGGTACGATAGGTTCTCCGCGCGCCTTACCGGAGCCTCGGGGTTTCGCCGGACGGGCTGGGCGTCTGCGACAGAGCTAGGTTGCCCTTTTGATGATACTGGTCGAAGAGCGCACCCCAGGGGGATTCTCGACGCCATAGCTCGAACTTCTGGCGGTCGCGGAAGTTCCAGCGATAGTAGTCGTGGTAGATCTCCGAGACCAGATATGTGAGGTTGGCGATAGGCGTGTGGAAGATCAGCTTCTGCAAATGACGTGTCGGTCCATACCAGGAGAGGTAGCCCAGGAAGCTGTGGAAGGTATGTCCGACCTCGAATTGCCAGTTCTCCCCGCTCACGTCGTCGCCCACTAACTCGATCTGGCGTGGGTCGCCTGTGCCCAATCCGCGCTCCTGAGCGATCCGGATGTACTTCAGCGACAGCGGATCGAAGCCCATCATCTTGGCCGCCACGGCATCGATGGCCACCTGATCGGACGAGGCCAGGATCACGTTCTTGGTCTCCGGCAGCATCACACGTGGTCCGGGGCCGTTGCCGGCCGTCGTCCCGTCCATCACGGCGAAGACGCCGGGGTGGATCTCCTTCTGGATTGACAGGAGATCGACCAGCGTCTCGTGGATCCAGGAGTGCGTGTAGTGCCGCTTCTCGCTGAGGAGCCCGCCAAAGGCGTTCTTCATCGCCCCGGTCGTCGTGGTGTAAATGTGGCACTTGGTGGTGGGCAGGTGCACCATGTTCTTGCCGATGAAGTAGTCGGGGATGCGGATGCCGTCGGGATAGATGCGCGGCAGCACTAGCAGAGGCTTCTTGGGTTTGTACTCCACCCAGCGCATATCGGAGCCGCGGAAGTTGAACAGCACGGGCACGTCGTGAGCCCGGCAGATCGGCCAGTAGCCGTTCAGATCGGTGCCCTTGAAGGCGTTGGTGACCACCGTCCGGTTCTGCACGCAGCTCAGATCTTCGAAGCCCGCCTTGCGGAGTCCGAGAATCGTCCCCTCCAACTGCCAGGGCGTGGTGTTTGCCCCAGGAAACGGGAAGTGCCAGGAGATATTATCCTTCAGCATCGTCGTCACGCCTGGGGTCAGATACTTCTGAACCTCCGCCAGCTCCAGTAGCCTCTGGTAATCCTCCAGGACAGTCTCGGGCCGCGTCCGCAGCACGGCCACCTTAGCGCGCTCGCTCATGTAGCTCTGTCCCCTTCCTGCATGCTTTCGGGACCATTATAGCATATGCGGCGGGATTGCCATTTTCACGGCTGGAGCGATAGATCTACCGGTGGTTAGAGCGGCCGCTTATCCAGCATGACAGAGCCGGGCTGCAATGGTATGATGTGAAACAACACTCGACCCGCACGACGCCAGCCAGGAGATAAGCGTATGCCTGTCGAACCTTCTCCCGCGCCCCTATCGGTGCGTGCCAGCGCCTCTCGGATGGGATCGGAGTTGCTGTCGCGTCTGGCCGATATCGTGGGCGAGCGTCACTTGCTGAGCGAGCGGGAGGATCTGTACTGCTACGGCTACGACGGAACGGCGCAGCACGCGCTGCCGGATGCTGTCGTGCTGCCCGCGAATACGCGGCAGGTGGCTGAGGTGCTGAAGCTGGCCAACGCGCGGCACGTGCCCGTGGTGCCGCGCGGAGCAGGTACAAACCTGAGCGGTGGGACGGTACCTATCCAGGGAGGCATCGTGCTTGCCCTGACCCGCCTGGATCAACTTTTGGAGATCGATCGGGCCAATCTCACCGCCACTGTCCAGCCGGGTCTGGTGACCGCTAAGCTGCACGAAGCCGTCGAGCGGCAGGGACTCTTCTATCCGCCGGACCCGGCTAGCTACTCCGTCTCGACCCTTGGCGGCAACGTAGCCGAGGGGGCTGGAGGACCACATTGCTTCAAGTACGGCACGACCAAAGACTACGTGCTCGGGCTGGAAGTGGTGCTGGCCAGCGGGGATGTCCTCCGAACCGGCGGCAAGACCGTCAAGAACGTGAGCGGCTACGATCTGACCCACCTGTTCGTTGGGTCCGAGGGGACCTTGGGCGTGGTGACCGAAATCACGGTCCGGCTAATCCCCCTGCCCGAAGAGCGACACACGATGCTGGCCGTCTTCGACACCCTGGAGGATGCTGCCCGTCTGGTCTCCAATATCGTGGCCGCTCGCATCGTGCCGGTGACTCTGGAGCTAATGGACGAGGTGGTCCTCCGGGTCGCGGAGGCCAGCCATCCCATAGGGCTCCCACTGGACGCCGAAGCCGCTCTACTGATTGAGGTCGATGGCAACCGCGAGGAGGCACGGCACCAACTCGAGCGCGTGAGTCAGATCCTGGACTCGAGCGGCGCGCGCCAGGTGCGGGTGGCCCGCACGCCGGCCGAGGTTGACGAGCTATGGAGTGCACGCCGGGCGGTAAGCGCCTCCCTCAGCCGCCTGTGTGCGGTCAAGATCAGCGAGGACGCGACAGTTCCTCGCGCGGCGGTGCCTGAGATGGTCAGGCGCATCAAAGCCCTGGCCCGAGAGCACCGGATCGAGGTCGCCGTCTTTGGCCATGCGGGCGACGGCAATCTGCACCCAGCGGCCCTGCTCCAGGATCGGACACCTCAGGAGATGGAGCGGGCCGACCGTTTCTTCGCGGATATTTTTCGGGCGGCCCTGGAGCTCGGTGGGACGCTCACCGGCGAGCACGGCATCGGTGTGTTTAAGGCTCGCTTCCTAAGCTTGCAGCATGGCGCCGCGGGAGTCGCCGCCATGAAAGCAATCAAGGCTGCTCTGGATCCCAACGGCATCCTTAATCCAGGCAAGATTTTCGGGCAAGTTTGATCAAGGAACACGAACATGGCTTCGCGACTATTCGGCCTCGTTATTCTGATCGCGATCACATCGGCCCTTAGCACGTTCGCGACTGTCACATTGATGCGCTACGAGGGCGGACGGCTGCTGTCATACATCCCGACCTTGCCGTCCGCCGGCGCAATATCCACGCCAAGCCCAACCACTCCGGCAGCGCTCTTGCCAACGCCGCAACCCGCGGCACCCCTGAGCGCCCCGCCGTCGACCGCCGCGGCGCCCTTGCTCCGCCCGAGTGAGGAAGTAGCCGTGCGCATCGCACGGGAGGCCGGACCGGCCGTAGTCAACATCACCAGTATCGCTACCACCTATGACTTCTTCTTCAACCCGGTACCGCAGGAGGGCATCGGCTCGGGATTCATGATCGACGCCAACGGGCAGATCCTGACCAATAATCACGTGGTAGAGAACGCGGAACGGCTCGAGGTCACGCTGGTCGACGGATCGAAGTTTCCCGGCACGCTAGTTGGGCGAGATCCGTCCAATGACGTCGCGATTGTGCGCATCAATGCACCGGCGGAGAAGATCCATCCTCTCAAGCTCGGCCGATCGTCCGACCTGGCCGTGGGGCAGCAGGTTCTGGCCATCGGTAACCCGTTCGGGTTCGATCGCAGCGTGACTACGGGCGTAGTGAGCGCGCTGGGCAGGACGCTGCGCGCATCCAACGGGCGCCTGATCTCCGGGATCATCCAAACCGACGCGGCCATCAACCAGGGCAACTCGGGAGGTCCCTTGATCAACAGCCAGGGCCAGGTCGTGGGCATCAACACCGCGATCTTCAGCCCGAGCGGGGGCTCCGTCGGGATCGGGTTCGCCGTCCCCGCGGATACGATCGCACGCCTGATGCCCGAGTTGATCGCCAAAGGTCGCGTGCCACATTCATGGATGGGAGCGTCTTTCCAGGACGTCACGCCCGACCTGGCGCGGGCGCTGAGTCTTCCCGCCACTCAGGGCGTACTCGTGGCGCAGATAATAGCCCGCGGTCCGGCGGCGAAGGCTGGACTACGCGGAGCGACGCGCGTTCAGCGTATCGGCAACATCCGCGTTCAAATCGGAGGGGACTTCATCGAAGCGATCGACGGGGTGGCCATCAAGAACGCCGACGATCTTCAACTATTCCTGGATTCGAAGAGAAGCCCGGGCGACACCATCCTACTGAGGATCTACCGGGACGGGCAGGAGCAGACGATAGAGCTGACGCTGGGAGAACAACCGAACGGTCAGTGAGAGACCCCTAGCGCTGGCTTGCATCCGTGGCGTACGCCTGGAACTCCTCCAGAGTTCGGCCGGCTTCCGTCGGCGCGCTTGCATTCCAGTCCGGCTGGATGGCCACGAACTTATCCTGCCAGGGATCGCCGGGGACTCCGGTGTGCGGGGTAAGATACGTGGCGGGCGTGAAGTGGCTGGACAGCCATTCGGCGATCGGGATGTAGCGATCCTCGCCCAGCCAATTGCGCGCCCCTTTGTTCGGGTCGGCTACGTAGACGCCAAGGATCCTGGCCCGCGGATACTTGGAATACGGATCGCTGTCCGCTCGCACACCGCGCACCAGCACGTAGTGGTCGCCGCGCCAGATCAGAGCGACCGAGGGCTGTTTATAGGCCGGGTTAGCGATGAACCAGGCCATGACCTTGGTGGCCTCCATGGCATTGTCGTAGCGGTAGTGGTTGAAGCCGCGCTCAGGCATCGCATTATGGGCCGCCGAAGCCACCGCATACGGGGAGGCGTTCCACTCGTCAACCGTGAAGCCCATGTTATGCTCCAGCTCCCAGTCCCACAAGCTCTGCTGAGCCTGATAGTCCGGTCCCGTCCTGTAGCCGTTGTACTCGGCCCACATCTGGATGTCGGCCGGATCACACCATACGGCGGTCATTTGCCGTCGAAAAGGTATCGGCAGATCTAGATCAAACTGCGCCTCCGCTGGAGAGAGGTACTCAGCGTAGGCATAGCCGCTGAGACCACTGAAGCCGACCTTCCACCAGACGGCTCCATCGTTGGCTTCCTGCACGTCCACGCGCGTCCCGGCGGGCATGGTGGAGAGGACGGCAGCATCGAAGGTAGGTCCAGATCGCAAGCGCAGGGAGGTGCTCACCACAGCCTGGCGTATGGTGGCAGAGGCAAGCGGCGCCGCCGATGGCTGGCTCTCGAAGCGCTGCAGATACGGGGTGGCAGCCCAGCCGTTCACGCCGCCGAACGTAACCGGATACCAGCTATCGGTCTGCGAGCCGCGCACGGTGACCTGGCTCCCGTTCGGCATCAGAGCAAGCACCTCGGCATCCAGTGATGGAGCGGCCCGCAGGTTGAGTCCGCCGTCGGCCGCGACGATGGCCTCGTCATCCGCGATCGCGGCGTCCCGGGGCAGCACACCGAAGACCACTGCCGCGATGAGCGCCAGTCCCAGGAAGACGAATCGGTTGATCCGATGCCGGAAAACATCGTGTCGTTCGGCCGTGATTCCAGTTGCGTGCGGGTCGTGCATGCCACAGACTCCCATCGGCGGTCTCTGTCCAGACACCTGACGCTGACGTACCCATCCCTTGCATCTTCCCAGCCGTACTACACGTGACCTGCTCAGAAATCCTGGTCGGTGTAGACCACAGAGGCGCGCCCTGGGAGCGTCCGCCTGAGGCGGGCGCGTGCCTTGGCTGACGTGCGGGCAGAATGCCCGCGCTCCCAGCCAAGGCCATTTCCAATAATGGCCAGGCCGCAAGCTTACATCCACGCCGAGCGGTCGCGCGCACGCAGGTTGTCCGGAGTGATACCGCGGCGCGATGTCACAAGGCGTGCTGCAGTAGGAGGCGTCTCATCGGCGAACAGGATGCGCCTTCACTGTCGATGTACGCTCCGGACCATAGCACATACCGGAACGACCGTCAAGTTGCCTCTACTGGAATATCACGTTGAATTGTGCGATCGGAGGCACTTCCGCTCCCAGCAACGGGCTCGATTGCGTGCGAATGAATACCTGGTAGTTGCCCTTGCGTGGGAATTGAACGTTGTTGCCATAGCGCAACTGGTTGACGTTGCCATCGGCTGGAACGAGCGGAGCCAGCCCCTGATCCGCCAAGACCGGTTTCCCGTCGCGCAGAATATCCATCGATACCAGCAGGTAAGGCACGACCTGTCCGGTCGTCTTATCCTTGACCTGGACGGCTACGTGTCGCAACATCTGTCCCTTGTCGGAGTCGGACGGCGGGTTCTGCGACGGGTCGAAGTTGTTGGTGATCCTGATCATGCTGCCACCCACAACGGCGGACCCCTTGGCGTCAGCCGTCTTCTTGTTGTTGCTGCTCTGCTTGCTACTGCTCGATGTGTCCGAGTCCTCGCTGCTGTCAGACTGCTTCGCAGGGTCAAACATGTACTGCGCGGTGTCAACCGTGAGCACCATCGAAACGTTGCCCACTGTCACCGTGGCAGGCGTTATCGTCGCGTTCCCAGCTTGAGTCGTGCCGGTTCCGGCCTGACCCTGCAGCCCTGGCGGTATGGAACCGGTTTGACTATCGGAGTTCTGTTCGATCACGTCCTGGTTGCTGTTCCCAAGTCCCTGGCACGCTGGCGTAACCAGCAGCCCAGCCAGCACGATCAACGTGATGAGCGAGCCAACAATATGCCCTTTCAACCGCATCATTCTCCTCCTGCCCCACCGGGCATATGGGCCAGTTACGCCGACGCGCCCAACATTCCAGATTCCGGTACACCCCGACGTCGGGCTGCGTCCGTGCACCACACCCATCCTGAAGCGATTATCCGTTCGGTAGAGGTGCATCTTCCATGCCCGCCGAGTCCGGTCGCCCGGATAGGACGGGGAGCGTCGATCTCCTCACCTATCCATCAAACGATCAAGCATGGCACTTGAAAGGCTAATCAGCAACCGGTAGAATTGGCGGCAGAGTCACCATTGCGCGCTCCGGCTTTTGCTCGACGGGGAGGTAGCAGATGATCGAAGTGTCAGCCCGGGACGGAAGCGCAGATGCGCTTCTATTCGAAGCGAACATCGATATCGGTCCTCACTTCACCTTTCCTCACTTGAAACGGGCCTGCCTGACCTCTTCGTCCCTCACCGTTCACACTAGGATACCCCTGGTAATCCCGCTCAAGTCCATCGAGAGTGTTCGACTCAGGCGCTGGTGGCTGTCCGAGCGGGCGATCGAGATACGTTATGTCGATGGCGTCAGCCGCAAGTTGCGCTTCTCGGTGAGCAATCGTCTCGCGACAGATCGACGCGCTACGCAGGACTTCTTCCAAGCCATTGAAGCGGCCAGAGGAGGCACTGCAGCTTGGAAGATACCATCAGGCGTATTCCCGGCACAGCTTGCGCCTGTTTACGCCCAAACCGTACACCAAATGCGGAAAGAGATCGGCAGTTGGGGGAAATGGCTGATGGGTGTCGGTATTGTTTCACTGGTGCTCAACAACTTTCTCGACCCGACCTGGGGCATCGTGTTGATCCTCGCGGGGCTCCTATCCTTCAAGATCAAGGAGCCATGCCTGCTCATCGTCTACGGATGCACGCTAGTCTGGGCCGCGATCCTGAATATCGCCTCCGCGAGTCCCTCTGTGGCCGGGGTGATGGGTGTGCAGTTGATTCTCGCATTCACGGTCTTCAGCCGCTACCCGCGCTACGACAGGGCCTTCCGGAAATACGCGGCGGCCGTCGTTGCCGAAGGGCAGTCCACGCCCATGTCGCCCTACGCGGCGCATTTCCCGCTGGCGAGCATGTTGCTGGGTTTGGGAACACTGATGGCTCTGTGCGGACTGATCCTCGCGGTAGCTTTTGGCATCGGTCCGCACATAGCTCAGATCGGATCAGTGGTTGATCGCCTTTTCGCGCTCGACTTCTATTTTGCGGCGGCCGCCTTTACGCTCGGGCTGGCCGCACTACTGCGCGATGGCGGCAACCGCCTGCAGAGCGCGGTGGGTATGGGTCTCGGTCTAACGGCGATTTGGATTATCCTTTTCCTTACGATCGCGCGGTAGGCTGATCTCCATGGGCTCGTCCTGCCTTATGATCACAAGCTGGCGACTCAGTAACACCTCTCATCCACTAGGTAGCTGGCACGCGTCTTGCGGGCTACGCGCCTCGGGTTCACCCTTTTCAACTGAAGGCGCCAACGCTTCCCTATCACTTGTCACACACTTTCTCAGGACCGCCAGGCGTTGGGCCAGCTGTGCGGGGGAGGAAGGTTTCGCCATGCGGTAGAACGCCCCTCAACCTCTCAAGGCGATCTAGCAGGCGACTCCGATGAAACGCTTTCAGGTCTTCTTAATCCACGTGCTAACCGCTTGCATGGCAAGGGGCTTTCTGCTATCATGACGGCGTCTTCCAAGTAACGCACATATGAAATTATGAAGAGTGTCCTGATAGTAGAGCCTGACGAGCCCCTCGCTGCGCTGCTGGAGCTCGTCCTCCAAGAAGACGGATACACGATCACCCTTGCTCACAACCTCGATGAAGCAAGGGATATTCTCTGTCGTTCCCACTTTGACGCTATCATCACCGAGGCATTCAACCAGGGCAATCTTTTCAGTTTCGATCCTCGCTTCCTTTCTGATCTGCAGGCGGCCGCTGGCAACACGCCCATTGTCCTCTGCTCGACCGACACCTACGCTCTTGGGCTACGAACGGGCGACTTTGGATTGGCAGACGTTATCTCCAAGCCATTGGACATAGACGACCTGCCGCGCAAGATGCGGAAGGTGACAGGGTAATCCCAGCAACAACCGGTCCCTCAGGCTCCCTTTGATTCCTCACGCCAGCCTGAGCGCGGGTCTCGCAGCAACAGATCGAGTCGGAACTCGTAGTCCTCGACGTCGATCTCGCCTCGGATGTAGCGATCCTTCAGGATGTCTACCAGCGCATCGAGATACTGCTGCCGGCTGATAACTCCCGCGGCGTAGCGTTCGCGAAGTAGATCCGACGACCCATCGTGGCCGTTCCGTCCGTCCCAAATGTCTCGGTCTCGTCCGATCTGTACGAGTGCGTCCACATACTGCTGCCGCGTCAGCTCACCACCCGCAAAGCGCTGGTAAAGAATATCCTCGGCCCCTCTGGACCGGATGCGGTTTCTGGCGCCTCCCGCCCTAGTTACCGCCAAGACCACTACGAGGACCACGACGAACAGTACCATCACTTGAAGAGCCATCCAGATAACCTCCCCGATGATGACTGGCGCCCCGACGATCGGTCCCACAAACTCACCCCCAGATACCCATCCGCAATGCGCTCTGAAACGATTGGCATGCGCGCCAGTCGCACCAAACGTTGGAGCGCTGTGGAATAAATAGTCCCACAACTTGAATGCGCAGCAGAACGTGTTCCAAGCAAGGACTGAACAGTGGTCTTATCGGTTTGACCGACCGAGGCTGATGGCCTACAATCTTCCTCGGCAGCCATGTTTCATGCTGTACGTGCGGTTTAGGATTGAGAGCAGACACTATGATGAGACAGAGCACACCGTCGCGCGTGGTCGATGAGGACAGACCCGAGCCCAAGCAGATCGTAATCTATACCGACGGTGCGTGCCTCGGCAACCCTGGTCCGGGGGGGTACGGGGTTGTAATTCTATGCGACAATCAGCGCAAGGAGCTGTCAGGTGGTTTTCGCCTGACCACCAACAACCGCATGGAGATTATGGCGGCGATCGTCGGATTGCGTGAGTTGAAAGACTCCTGTTCTGTGACCCTCTACACCGACTCCCAATACCTGTCCAACGCCATGAGCAAAGGCTGGGCAAAACGCTGGCGTGCCAACGGCTGGATGCGCAACAACAAGGAGAAGGCTCTCAACCCCGACCTGTGGGAGCAACTACTGGGGCTGTGCGACCGGCATGTTGTGAGATTCGTCTGGGTCCGGGGCCACGCCGGCAACCGGGAGAATGAGCGCTGTGATCAACTCTCGTGGCAGGCCGCCCGACAACGCGGCCTACCGCACGATCCGGGCTACGAAGGTCCCGCTCAGCGCGGTCTCAGCCTTCGCTAGAGTACCATCAGGAGACCAGCACGGACCTATCCCCGCGCCACCCTTTCGTTGAGCGAAGAGGTTTCAGACTCCTCCCCGAGCTCATCGTCTGACGACACCATTGAACGGCTCGCCGATTTGGGCTATAATGTTCCCAAGCAGACTCGTTCGCGGGTCTGGTCTGAAGTTCGCGGGAGTAGCGCAGTGGTAGCGCACCTGCCTTCCAAGCAGGCTGTCGCGGGTTCGAGTCCCGTCTCCCGCTCCAAGTCCCTAATTTCCCCCGAAATCCGCCCCACTGGAGGGCGGATTTTCCGTTTTCCGCCCCGAAAACGACCCCCAGTGGGGAATTGCGCAAATCGGCGTCTCGCAGGAAACGTGCTAGTGCGTTCCTGCCTTCCCCGGGAATCGCGGTCCACGGACTCTTTACTTGTCCCGGACTTGTCTCCCAGACAATTATCAAGGAAGGGAGACAAGTAGTAAGATGGGCGCGAAGAGGTGGAACGAATTGAAACCTGACAAACTCAAACTGGATAGCCTGAAGGGGCACTTCGAGGTCTTCAACCGCAGCGAGGGCAAGTCGCCCAAGACCGTGATCTGGTACAACGAGACCTTGAAGGATTTCATCGCGTTCCTTGAGAAGGAGGGAATCCCGCCATCGCTGGCGACGGCCGATGAGATGGCGGTACGCCGCTACATTCTCGACCTGCAGAATAGGAAAGTCCACGGCAGGCCAATATCCAGCCATTCGGTAAACAGCCGCGTCCGAGCGCTGCGCGTATTCTACAACTGGCTTTACAACCAGAAATACACGAAGCGTAATTTGTTGGAGAAAGTCAGGCCGCCCAAGGCAGAGGAGAAGATCGTTGAACTCCTGACGGAGTCGGAGATAGCACGCCTTTTCGCTGCCTTCAACCCCAATACCGCGTTGGGAGCTCGCAACATTGCCATCATTGCTACGTTGCTAGACTGTGGGCTACGGCGGTCGGAAGCCATCGATCTCAAGGATGAAGACGCCAAACTCTCCGACGGCTACGTCAAAGTTATGGGCAAGGGGAGAAAGGAACGGATGGTGACCCTGGGTTCCACCAGCCAGCGAGCCTTGCCTCACTACCACCATCCCTTCCGTTCAGAGCAAGCCAACCCCATCACCATCGCCAACTTCTTCCTCAGCTGCCAGGGCTATCCCTTCACCTCATCAGGACTGACAAGCATGATCGTCATACCATGGGAGCGTTCTGGTGTTCCGCGTCTGCACGTCTATTTTCGCTTCAGGACGCCGAGCGCAATATGTGTACTATTCCTTGTTGTAGTCGTAAAAGCCCTTTCCGAATTTGCGTCCGAGCAGCCCAGCCTCTACCATCTGCCGCAGCAGCTGTGGCGGGCGGAACCGCTCCCCGAACGTGCCCAGCAGACCCTCACCGGCGTGGAAGTGGATATCGAGACCGGTGTAGTCGGCGAGCTCGAAGGGTCCCATGGGATGATTCAGCCCCAGCTTGAGGGCCTTGTCGATATCTTCCCTGCTGGCCACGCCCTCCTCCAGGATACGCATGCACTCGTATTCGAAGGCGATCAGTGCGCGGGTGACAATGAAGCCCTGGGAGTCCTTGCACATGACCGTTTCTTTGCCGAGCATGTGAGAGATCTCCTCTATCTTCCGAGCGACCTCATCGGATGTCAATAGCCCGCGGACGATCTCAATTAGGCGCATCACGGGCGGCGGATTGAACCAGTGCATTCCAATAACCCGCTCGGGCCTCTTGGTGGCGCTGGCGATGGAGGTAATGCTGAGCTCGGAGGTGTTGCTGGCCAGGATTGCATCGGGACGGCAAACGCTATCCAACTCCGCAAAGATGTTCCTCTTTAGATCTAGGCGCTCGGGAACCGCCTCGATAACCAGGTCCGCCTGCTCGGCAACGGCCCGGAGGTCAGAACTGGGCTTGATGCGCGCCATCACCTGTGGCATGGCCTCCGCCTGCAGCTTCCCAGATTTCACCATGCGGGCAAGGCTGAACTGGATGGTCGATAGGGCCCGGTCCAAGATCTCCTCCGAGATATCCACCAGAACGACGTCGAAGCCGCTCAGGGCGCAAACCTGGGCGATGCCGTTGCCCATGGTGCCGCTGCCGAGTGCCAGGATCTTTTGCACGGTCACAATAATGCTCCTTTACACACTGGTGATTTTGGAATCTACGCCAACGGATGACGGACGCCAATTCGCCCTCATCGCCGGAGGTTCAACGTTAACCGTGTGACCCCGAGCAAAGAGGCGTGAGGGCAAACCAGGCCGTGGACTAATACTCCTCGCGCTCGAATATGGCGGCCATGCCTTGTCCACCGCCGACACACATGGTCACCATGCCGTAGCGCCCCTGGCGGCGTAGGAGTTCGTAGATCATCGTAGTCGTCAAACGAATGCCGGTGCAGCCGAGCGGATGTCCTAGCGCAATAGCGCCGCCGTTCGGGTTGACCTTGGCAGGATCCAGTCCAAGCTCTTTGATGCAGTAGACAGCCTGACTGGCAAAGGCCTCGTTCAACTCGATCACGTCCATGTCGTCCGCAGTCAGGCCGACCTTCTTGAGCACCTTGGGCACGGCGGACACAGGACCGATGCCCATCACGCGCGGATCGACTCCAGCGACGGAATAGGCTCGATAGGTCACCAGCGGCTTGATCCCCAGGTCTTTGGCCTTCTCTTTGCTCATCATCACCATGGCAGCCGCTCCGTCATTCATACCAGATGAGTTGCCAGCGGTAACAGACCCGCCTGTCCTAAATGCCGGCGCAAGTCTGGCGAGACCCTCCAGAGTCGTCTCGGGACGCGGATGCTCATCTGTATCCACGACGACGGCCGGGCCCATCTTTTGCGGGATCTCCACCGGGACAATCTCGTCCTTGAAGCGACCTGCTCGTATGGCGGCGATGGCCCGCTTCTGGCTCTCCAGGGCGAATGCGTCCTGCTCCTCTCGGGAGATGTTGAACTTTTCGGCCACGTTCTCCGCGGTGTCTCCCATGACCATCTCGCCGTAGATTTCCGGAGGGGAGGAAAACGGACCACCGAACGAATCGAGCAGCAACTGCGGGCCGCGCTGATACGGGTTCGGCATCTTCTCCAGAAGGAAGGGGGCGCGGGACATGCTCTCCAGTCCAGACGCTATCACAATCTCCGCGTCCTCATTCAGGATCACCTGCGCGGCCGTCACGATAGCCTGCAGCCCAGAGCTGCACAGCCGATTGACGGTCTGCCCAGGGACGTGCACGGGAAAGCCAGCCTTTACCAACGCCCAGCGCCCCACGTTCGACGCCCGGCCTGCCGGCAGCGTGCATCCCATGATGACATCCTCGACCACGCCAGGATGGATACGAGCACGCCGGACCGCCTCCTTGAGAACATGTACCGCCAGATCACCCGGCGCCACATCGCGCAGAACTCCCGCGTGACGCCCTACGGCCGTTCGGCATGCCGATACGATCACCACCTCTCGCATTCCAAACCTCCTCGTCGACTCTCTTCAATCCACCGGGGCTCGCGGAAGCGGGAGTTACGAAGGGGACTAGCCGCCCTTCTTCACCTGTGCGAGAAGTTCCGGCAGAATCGCGTACAGGTCGCCCACGATGCCGTAGTCGCTTACCTTGAAAATCGGAGCGTCCGCCGCCTTGTTAATCGCAACGATCGTCTTTGCGCGCGTGATGCCGACCGTATGCTGGATCTGACCGGAGACGCCGACCGCCAGGTAGAGCTTGGGCGCGGCCTTCACCCCGGTGAGTCCTACTATCCGATCCTCCGAGAGCCAGTGCAGGTCCATCCCAAGCGGTCGCGTGCAGGCGATCTCCGCTCCTATCGCGTCCGCGAGATCGCTGACCATTCGCAGGTCGTCTTGGTTGATCAATCCCTTCCCTACCGCGATGATCCGCTCAGCCTCCTCCAACCGCACGCCCTCTCTCGCCTTAGGCTTGCGCTCAAGCAGCCTCTTCTTTTTGCCTCCGGCGGCTAGCTCAACATCGACCGTCTGTCCGGTCCGAGAAGCATCGCGCTCCGGACGACCAAAAGCGTAAGGCATGACCGCGTACACTTTTCTAGCAGTCAGAACCTCCTCAGTGGCCACCGAGTTGCCACCGAGGGTGTAGCGATCCGCCAGTAGCACGTCTCCCTCACGGCGCAAGTCGATCACATCCGTGACACAGCCGGCGCCCAGCCGCGTGGCAAGCCGCGCGGCGATCTCCTTGCCACGTTTGGTCGAAGAGATGAGGTAGATATCCACGCCGACCGTGTCCGCCAGCCGCGCGAGCGTCCCCGCGAGATCGCTTTCGTCGGCCACGCCCTCCGCGGAGACGCGATACACTATGTCTGCGCCATTGAAGAAGCACTCGTCGACCGCGCCAGGCACACCATCCGACAGCAGCAGCGCAGCAACCCGGTCGCCCTGGCATAGCTCCGCGGCCTTGCCCAGCAGCTCATACAGCCCGCCGCTCTCTTCCGAAAAAGCAAGAATCTTCGTCATTGTCTATCTCACCTCGTGATGGCTCCGTCCTTAAGGAGTGAATCGAGCAGGCATTTCACCACGTCTTCCGTCGCGCCTTCGTAGGTGATCCCTTTGCGACTGATCCGGGGTGCCACGTTCCGCGTGCGCTGGACCAGCTTGTCGACGGCGATGCGCTGGGCATCCAGTCCGAGGTCGTTGACCGTCCATTCCTGGACCGGCTTCTTCCCCGCCTTCAGGATGTCCGTCAGGGAGGGCAAGTGCGGCTCGTTGATCTCGGTGGTGACGCTCACCACGGCTGGGAGTTGGACCTCGACAGACTCGTAGCGATCTTCCAGATCACGCACGCAGCGCGCGATCCCTCCTTCGATCGAGATCTCCCGCACTCCCGTCACGCCAGGAACGCCCAGCAACTCGGAGAGAGTCGGCGCGATCAGCCCGGCATAGTTATCGATGGATCCCTCGCCCAGCAAGAGCACGTCGAACGCGCCGATCCGTTCTACGGCCTTGGCAAGTACCGTCGCCACGGCCGCCTCGTCCGCATCCGCGAGCCGCTCGTCTACTACCAGCCGGGCTTCGTCGGCTCCCATGGACAGGACCTCTTTGACGGTCTTCTTGAGGGTCTGTCCACCCGCGCTCACCACGACGACGCGACCGCCATGCTGGGTGCGCAGATGGATGGCGGTCTCGACCGCGTTCTTGCTCAGGTCCTCGATCTCCAGCGGCAGGCCGACCAGCTTCGGCTCGCCGGTGTTGTCGTCGATCCGCACCTGGTCCAGGTCGACCGCCTGTTTTACGCAGACCACAAATTCCATATGGCAGAGAACCTCCTCTTACCCCAACCGATACTGCACGCCGCAGCCGCCTTCCGGATACTCCCAGGTCAGATGGCTGCACACCACCAGACAGGTTCCGCATTCCAGGCAGCCCTCGTAGTTGAGCACGATCTGACCGTCCGCGCCCAATGAGTACAGGTTGCCCGGACAGATGCGCAGACACCAGCGCTCTCGACAAACCGCGCACCGCGCCTGGTCGGGCAGAATGTGCGCAGCCTTAGCTATCTTGTAGGTGTTCAACCCCAGCTTCGCCTCGATGGACAGCTTTTCCTGCTCGTAGGTCATAGCATTCGATAGCCTCCTAGCGCATCGCCCAGCAGCTTGAGAACCGAGACGCGGCTCGTGATCTCCCTGCGCGCAGCGCGAGAAAACCGCTCCTTGGGACTCCCATTGAAGAACATGGTCTGCTCCAGAGCGGCGCAAGCCAGATCCGGATAATCCCTGTAGAGACGCTGATTGTCTAGCAGATGCTGGGCCTTGCCAAAGGTTCCGAAGTCCCGGCCCACGAAGCTCCCGCGCAGTAGCCTGTCGAAGCGCGACAGCTTCGCGCGGGAGAGATCGCCGGCTTCTCGGGCCTCTTTGATAGCTCGAGCCGCAAGCGCTCCGCTGGCTATCGCATAGTCCATGCCGCGCACCGTTAGCCCCATGTTCAAGCAGAGGCCGGCGGCATCGCCGACGACCAGGACGCCGTCCCCTACCAGGGTTTGAGGTATGACCGCGGCCTCCGGGATGAGGTGGGCAGCGTACTCGACCGTCCGTCCGCCTTTGACCAGGCGCTTGATCGTGGGATGCGATTTGAGACGCTCGGTCAACTCGGAGACCTGGAAATCTGCCCCCATGGCCGCCGCTATTTCCACCACCAGTCCAAGAGAGAGGCTCTCGCGGTTCGTGTACAGGAAGCCACCCCCCTTCGCACCGCACGACGGGAAGCCGACCATGAGCATGGCCGCGCCTTCGTTGCCCTCCAGGTTGAATCGATCCTCGATGGTGCCGCGCGGAAGCTCGATGATCTCCTTAGCGGCGACCGCGCAGTGCTTCGGATGCGGTCGTCCCAGCAGACCAAGCTTCCGTGCAAGAAGAGAATTGACGCCATCGGCGAGGACCACCACATCGGCATCGACCGTATCCCCGGCCGAGCGAACCCCGCAGACCCGCCCATCCACCGTCGCCAACTCGTCGACTTTCATCTTCGTGACGATCAGTCCACCGGACTCTTCCACCTTCGACGCCAGCCACTGATCGAAGGTGCCACGGAGAACGCTATGGCTATGATAGGGGGCGGTCCCAAAGCGCGAGCTGAACAACTCCACACTAACGGACGCCTCGCCGTTCATGAAACAGAGAAGCTCGCGATTGACGTGCCGCTCGAAAGGAGCGTCGTCCCACAGCCCTGGCAGCAACTGATCCAGCGATAGGGTGTAGATTCGCCCTCCGCTGACGTTCTTTGCACCAGGGTAGTCGCCACGCTCCACCACCAGCACCGGGATCTCCTCCCGCGCCAGCGCGTAAGCGCAGGCGAGGCCGGCAAGGCCAGCCCCGACCACGATAACGTCGAACTTCTCCCCCATCCTATTACCTCAGAAGAACCGGCACAATCCCACGGTCAGTTGATCAGTATCCGACCGATCCGTCGGATCCGGCGGATCGATCGGATCTGCAGCAGTGCACGTTACCAGACATGCCTACTTGTACGGGATAAATTCCTTCCCCAGCAGCTCACGCCCCAGGATGACCCGCATGATGTTCAGCGCCCCCTCGGCGCCCACCATGTAGGACATGACACCCCGCAAGCCCATCTCCAGCTCGTTCTCCTTCGTGTAGCCCGCCGCGCCGTACCACATCATGGCCCGCTTGACCGTCTCGAAGGCGATCTGCGGGGCAAAGAGCTTCGCAATGCTGACGATCTTCGTGATCTCCGACTGCATGTACGAATCGGGATGCGGGTTCTGATCGATGAGCGACGCGGCCTTCAACACGGCCAGCTTGATCATCTCCGTCATGCCATACTGATCGGCGATCTCGAACTGGACGCCCTCGAACTTGCCGATCGGTCGCCCAAAGGCCTCGCGTTGCTTGACGTACTCGATGCCGACCTCCAACGCTCGCTCGGCGGCGCCCACACACGCTGCCGCGACTTGGGTGCGGGCCGCGTTGAAGCCGGACATGGCGTAGTAGAAGCCCTTGTCTTCCTCTCCGAGGAGGTACTTGGCCGGAACCTTGGCATCCTTGTAGAAGATCCCGCCGGTCGAGATGCCCATCCGTCCCATGTCCTTGTACTGCGTGACCGTGATGCCTTCCGTACGAATCGGGACGTAGATGAAGCTCATGCCGTTGTAGCCCCGCGAGGGGTCGGTGCGCACGAGCGTGAGATGTCCTCCACCCTCGGGTAGGCGCTGGGCGCTCTCGATGACGCCACTGCAGAAGGCCTTCTCTCCGTTAAGAACGTAGTAGTCACCCTCACGCCGAGCCGTCGTCTTGGTGTTGGCCAGGTCGGACCCACCGCCCGGCTCGGTCGTTGCAATGCCAATGAAGGCGTCGCCAGCGACCACGGGGGGGAAGACTTCCCGCTTGGCCTGCTCCGTGCCGAATAAATTGAGGATATATGACCAGCCGGCCTCCAGGAGGTAGAATACGGCGGTAGCCATGCTGATGTCGCCCCGACCGATCTCGACGGCCGCCAGCGCGGTCATCATGGCCGTCGCGCCCGCTCCGCCGTAGCTCTCCGGAATGCCGATGCCTAGAAGCTTGAGCTCAGCCATCTGTTTGAGCAAATCCAGCGGGATCTGCTCGGTTTCGTCGATCTCGCGCGACCGTGGGCGCAGTCGTTTCTCGCAGAACTCGCGTACCACTTTCTGGAACAGTTCCTCGTCCTCTGTTAGACGAAAGTCCACGATGCAAGCCTCCTTGTGATGATCTGGCTGCGATATGCAATGCTGCCGCCGATCGGACTCAGCGGTCGGTCCACGATGGCGGTCGCTTTTCGAGAAACGCGGATAGTCCTTCGCTCGCGTCGTGAGTACTCATCAGGTCCTTCAGATAAAGCGCTTCGACTTCGTCCAGTGCTGTACTGAAGCTGCCCCGTACACCCGCCCGTGCAGCTCGCATGGTCAATCGCAGCGCGCTGCCACTCAACGCCTGGAGACTCCCAATCATGTTTTCGGTTGCCGCCGGCAGTTGATCCAGAGGCACCACTTTGTTGACCAGTCCCAACCGGCAGGCCTCAGTCGCGTCGACCGGCTCACCGGTAAGCAGGAGCTCCAACGCCCTCTTCGACGAGACAAGTCGCGGGAGGATCACGGCCGCGATGGGCGGGAATACCCCGGCCTTTATCTCTGGCTGGCCGAACCGTGCGTTGTCTGCAGCAATAACCATGTCGCAGAACAGCGCAAGCTCGCATCCTCCCCCTAAAGCTGCCCCCTGAACGGCCGCCAGCGTGGGAATGGATAACTGATCGAGATGGCGGAATATGCCGTGAAACAACGAAATCATCTCGTCGACTTTATCCCTTGTGTGCTCCTCGATACTGACGCCAGCGGAGAAGTTACGTCCTTCCGCTCCGATGACAAGCAGCTTGACCGCCTCGTCGTTCACAAGCTCCAAAGCGTGGTTGATCTCGCGCATCATGGCGATATCGAGGATGTTGAGAGGAGCGCGCTTGAGGGTAAGACGAGCGATTCTACTCTCTACTGCGAACGCTATGTGTTCAAAGTCCATGTAACTCATTCCTCATGCTCGGAATGGAACCCGGCTTCACGCCGGAAAGACACGCGCTCAGCTCTTCGACTCCGGCCGTGGCATTACGGCTTCCATGAACTCCTCGTCTATTGGGTGCCCCTCCGCCAGGAGTTGACGATACCGCACGAAGTCGATCACCTCGGATCCCGTTAGCTTGCGAGTGCTGAAAGCACCGAATCCCATGAAGGCTTCCGTTGACATGTTGGCCGCCAGCCAATGGCGGTTGACTGTCTTCATCTGGTCCCAGAAGTATTTCTTCTTCGCCCTGATCCCTTCCACCGACTTGATCAGACAACCCGGGAAGAGGTTGGTGAGCTTCCAGACGAGCTGGTCAATGGCTGCATCTAGCAAGCTGAAATCTATCTGGGCCGAGCGGAGGAAGGCCTGGGCTGCCTTGGCAGCCTCACCGGTCACACCCTCGCCATAGACGATCTCCCCGTCATCTACGTAGCGATCGGTGATTATGGCGGGGTTGGGAACGAACTGGCCATCCTTCTTGAGAACGCGGACGACGCGACTGATCAGACCCAGCCGTTTCATCTTATACGCGCTCCAGAGGTCGCAGGAAACGCAGCTCCACATGGCGTCTTCGATGGAGAGATACCACGGCAGAAAGTCCGTGGAACCGCCATCGGGCGCGGAGCCGTGGCGAGGCCCGGCTTGACCGAAAACCGCCGTGTCGCCAGCTATCGACACATCGCAAGCCATCCCTGTCTCCTGCCCACCGGCTACCCGCATTCCATTGACCCGGCAGATTGTTGGCTTCTTGCAATTCAGAATAGCGTCGATCATGCCATTGAACAGGTCCATGTACAGACCGTACTCGTTAGGCCGCGCGGAATAGTATTCGGCGTATTCCTTGGTATTGCCGCCGGAGCAGAAAGCTCGATCGCCAGCGCCTGTGAACACCACGGCCACCACGCTCCGGTCCATAGATGCCCGATGGAAACCAGCGGTAACCCCCTTGACCATTGCCGTGGTGTAGGCATTGTACTGCGCTGGGTTGTTTAGGGTTACCCAGGCGGTGTTGAGACCGGGAACGGCTCGCCCCTCGGCATCGCGCACCGGCCGTAACTCGTACGTGACCGATGGCGGCTCAGTGCCAAACCATTCGTCCCGCCACAGATCATGATCCTTGATGCCATCCTCTCTTGGAAGCCAGGTCAGCGTCACATGTTCCTCCTTAGGCAGTCACAGCCTCACCCAAAAGTTTATCTATCGCCGGTGCCTCGATCAGCAGGTCATCCACAAAAGCCTCTGCTTTCCTTGTCAGCAGACTGTGATAGCTCTGGAAAAGCTCTTGCGCTCTGTCGCCCAGCCAATCATCGGGAAGCAGATCCGCTGGGAGATTAGGATCGATGTAGGGGAGTTGACGGTACTCGTGAATCAACTCGAAACGACGAGTGAAATGCTCGCGGGAACTGTCGAGGTCAGGCTCAGCAAGCATGGACTGGTACTGTGGCTCATAGCGGCTAATGAACTCCGCGTATTTCTTGGTGAGCGCCTTCGTGTTCCAGCACCGTTCGACGATCTCGCGATCCGAGGTGCGACCATGGCGTACGCCATAGAACGTCTCCACATATCGTCGGACTTGGAGTTCGTCTAATACGACCTCGACATCCTGACGACAATCATGAGGCGATATCCACGTCGATTGATTCAGACGGCCAAACCCCAACCAAGCTAGCCGTTCTCGCAAACGGTTGCGCAGTTCTCGTTGCTTTTCATCGATTTGATAGATCACGACCAGCCACTTGCCATCCCAGGGATCCTTCCGGGGATGAAAGATGCGCTGGACACCCTCTCTCAACAAGACGGCACCCTTAGGCGTGAGCGAGTAGTAGCTGTTCCGCCCATGCTGACGAGTCCGAAACCATCCGCGACTGGACATCCTCGACAGCGTCGACCGAACGGCTTGATCCGACGCGCCGAAACAACTCATTATCTCTATCAGGCTCCCCACCCACGCCTCACCGCCACGGTGCTGCAGGTAGTCGCCATACAGAGTGAAAAGGAGATTCTGCGTTCTGTTAGGCATTATTCTCTTTCCTGGACTTTTTGTATCAGGACCCTCAGGGTAGGACAACGCCCTAACGCCAAGCCACCCGGCCGAGCGCGACGCATTGCAGTGAGCGGCTTCGGCGTTGGGGCAGCGCGTGATGATATTATCACGCGATATTTCCTATGTCAATCCCCTATCCCGCAGCCTTTCTAACTATGGTTCTCTTCCCCTCAGAAAGAGGAGGCGGAACAGCCTCGCCAGATAGCTTCCTCACCGCATCGAATTGAGCCGGGCACACCTCTTGACACGTTCCGCATCTGATGCATTTTTCCTGTTCAATGACGTGGACACAGTTCTTGGCGCTGATGATCGCCTCCACCGGGCATCTCCTCGCGCAGATCATACAGGCCTGGCACTTCCCCGGCTCGATATAGTACGATGCCACGCCACGGAACAAGGCCTCTATTTCTTCCCGCGTGAAAAACGTGTCATATTCTTCTTCATTAGTAAGACGTGTCCTCAGCTTCTCCTTCTTCACCTGCTTGATGTAGGGCACTAACTCCCTAACTATTGTAAGCTTGGCTCTTAGTTCTTCTTTGTCTATCCCCTCACCTGTGGCAAGGGGTCCTAACTCCTTTACCTTCTTGACAAACGCATTCGTCACTTCGGCAAAGCGGATCCCTTCGCCGGCAGACATGAACTCGATGCTTAACCTTTCCGGGTTAAGCCCTACGTGCTCCATGATTCTTCTGCTGAGAAGCGCCGTGTTCAGGGCATGATAGTTGCCCTGAGTGACGTAGTTGCACTCATTCAAGCGGCAACCGCCGATGAACACCCCATCCATTCCATTGGAGAGGGCCCGGAGCACAAACTCCAGATCGACTCGACCGGAACACATGACGCGGATCAGCCTGATTTCTGTTGTCAGTTGCAGTCTGGAAACTCCAGCCAGGTCAGCAGCCCCGTATGCTCACCAGTGACACACAAAGCCTAGGATTCGCGGTTTGAATTCACGTGCTGCGCTCATGCGTTCTCTCGTCCTTTGTTAGTAGCGTTTTGTGACTACACAACTCCAACCAGTGCATCAACGTGTTTCGTGATCTCTTCCTCTGGAGCTGCCGCGTCGATTTGGGCTATCAACGCTTCATCGGTAAAGTGCTTCAGTTGAATAGCCCCCGCAGGGCACTTGGCGTTACAAAGCCCACAGCCTTTGCAGAGAACAGGATTAACGACCGACTTCTTGCCATTGCGTGTCTCACGCAGCTGTATGGCACCATACGTACAGGCGAGGACGCATTCCCCACAGCCGAAACACTTCTTCTCGTTCACCTCGCACACAGAGCCGGAGGCGACGACCGTATCATGGGAGAGAAGCGTTACCACCCGGCCTGCAGCTCCATAAGCCTGATTGATCACTTCCGGTATATGCTTGGGATAGTGCGCCATGCCACACAGATAAACACCGTCCGCGCCAAAGTCGACCGGTCTCAATTTGACGTGGGCTTCCTTAAAGAAGTCATCCGGTCCCAAAGAGGCCCCGAATGATTGAGCTAGCTCTTTGTTTCCCGCCGGGGGAATGACCGCGGCAGCCAGAGCCACTATGTCGGCGTCTATCTCGAGCTTCTTCCCCAGGATGGGATCCGTCACGGTTACCCTTAGAACGGACCTGCCGCCCTCCTGAACAGCTTCCACTTGAGGCTTATCCTGTGGCTCCCAGCGGATGAACCTAACATCTTTGCTCGCCGCTTCCCGGTAACTATCCTCTTTGAACCCATAGGTTCTGATATCCCGAAAGAGAACGTAGACGTCCATCTTTGGATTCTTGTCTTTCAGCGACAAGGCATTTTTGATGGACTCGCTGCAACAGACCCGGCTGCAGTAGTTTCTGTCTTCATTCCTACAGCCTACGCATTGGATCATTACCAGACTCTCGGCGCTTAGCACCCTTTCATCGCCTTGGTTGATCCTCTCGTCTAGTTCCAGGTGCGTCAATACCCTGTCATCTTCTCCATACAGGTATTCGGAGGGTTTGTATAAATCAGCACCCGTGGCGATGACGGTTGCGCCATGCTGTATCTCTGTGAGCCCTCGATAGGACTTTACCTTGGTCACGAAATTTCCCACATAGCCGGTGGCTTCCGTGATCGCGGCGTCCGTATATACATGTACCGAGGGGTGCTGGTAGACCTTGCGTATGAGGTCGCGCAGGTATGCCTGGACATCCAGCCTTTCGAGAGTGGTGTGGATCCTGCGTGCCATCCCTCCCAGATCCGCTTCCTTCTCCACCAGGTGGACCTCGTGTCCCTGGTTGGCTATGGAGAGGGCACAGGTCAGACCGGCTATGCCTCCGCCTACCACCAGGGCCGCCTTGTTTACAGGCAGATCGAATTCCTGCAGCGCCTCCAAACGGGCAGTTCGTGCCACCGACATCCGGATCAGATCCTTGGCCTTCTGGGTGGCTTCTTCCTTCTCCTTGGTGTGAACCCAGGAGCAATGTTCTCTAATATTGGCCATCTCGCAGTAGTACTGATTGATTCCCGCCTCCCGAAGGGTGTCCCGGAACAGCGCTTCAAGGGTCCTGGGGGAGCAGGCGGCGATGACCACTCGATTGAGCCCTTTTTCTTTTGCCAGGTCCGATATATCTTTGGCGGAATTAGTGGCACACGAGAATAGCTGCTCTGTCGCATAGACCACGTTGGGCAAGGTCAAGGCATATTCAACCGCGGAAGGAACATCGACCGTCCTTCCGATATTCGCTCCACAACGACACACAAAGACACCAACCCTGGGCTCCTCTGTCGAGACATTCCTTTCTAGCGGATAGACCCTTTCCGTGGACAGCTTCCCTCGCCTGTAGTCGAGGAGCTCGCCAACCTGAGATCCAGCTCCGCTGGCGGTGAAAACCGACTCGGGAATGTCCATGGGCCCCTGGAAGGCTCCGCTTGCAAAGATCCCAGGTCTGGTGGTGGCCAAAGGATTGGAAGGACTTGCTTGGCAGAATCCGTGTGAGTTCAGCTCTACGCCGAACTTCCGGGCCAGGTCCTTAGAAGCCTCCGGTGGATTCAATCCTACGGACAGGACCACCATGTCGAACTCTTCTTCTTTGACGCCATCGTCGGGCGTGGCATACCGTATGGTGACATTCTTGGTTTTAGGGTCCTCTCTAACTATCGACACGTAGCTTCTGATGAAGCGAACCCCGGGAAGTTGCTCTGCCCGTTGGTAGTAGCGCTCGAAATCCTTGCCGTAGGACCGGATATCGTTGTGGAATATCGTACAGTCGGCCTCGGTGTTATGCTCTTTGGTCAAGATCACCTGCTTTTGAGCATAGGTGCAGCATACGGCTGAGCAATAGCTGTTATTACCCGGGGTTACCGCCCGTGAGCCGACGCACTGAATCCAGGCTATATTGTGGGGATGCTTCTTGTCCGAAGCACGCAGCACCTCTCCCTCGTATGGACCGGTGGTGCATAGCAGACGTTCATAGTCCATGCTGGTTACCACGTTCTGTATCCACCCGTAGCCGTATTCGTCAGCCACCGCAGGATCGAACGGCTCAACGCCAGGCGACAGAATTATCGCCCCTACCTTTACCTCCAGCTTCTCCCTCGTTTGAGTGAAATCGATGGCCTTGTTCTCGCATACGCGCTCGCAGATGCCACATTTCTTCTCTTTGAGGTAGAGACAGCTTTCATCTATATATGTGACAAGCGGGACTGCCTGGGCGAAGTAGATATGGATAGCCTTGTTCTGCGATATCTCCTGATTGAACTTGTCAGGGTACTTGACAGGGCAGTATTGCACGCAGGTAGTACAACCCGTGCATACGCTCTCAACAACATATCTGGGCTTCTTGACCAACGTTACGCTGAAGTTTCTAGCCTCACCTTCTACACTCGCAACGTCGGTATAGGTCAGGACCTCGATGTTAGCGTGCCGGTCGACCTCGACCAGTTTGGGTGAGAGTATTCACATCGAGCAGTCGTTGGTGGGAAAGGTCTTGTCCAGTTGGGCCATGTGGCCACCAATGGCCGGGCCTTTCTCGACAAGGTAGACCTTGAAACCCGCGTTGGCGAGATCGAGCGAGGCTTGAATGCCGCTGATCCCTCCACCAACGACCATGACGTCTCCAAAACTACTGTTTCCGAGGCTCTTTCGCAGCTGTTCTACGATTCGTTCGTTTTCCACTTTCTATCGCCCCATCAGGCTTTGCGTCCGCACACTGTCCCGGTTAGCCATACTAAACTACTTCCTGGAGAATCTCCGTGATGTCCTTAACCTGTATGGCCTCGGCATAATCCAGGACCGCGCTGGTATCCTCGAAATTGGTGATGCAATAGGGGCAGGCAGTAACCAGCTCCTCAGCCCCAAGCCCAATGGCCTCATCCATTCTGATGTTGGAGAACCTTTCGGACTTGGGCGTTTCCATCCAAATCCTGCCTCCTCCCATTCCGCAACACAGGCTATTCTCCCGCTTCTCAGCCATCTCAACTAACTGTAAGCCGGGTATCCTCTTTAGGGTCTCTCGGGGTGCGTCGTATACGCCATTATGTCGACCCAGATAACACGGGTCGTGATATGTCACCTTCTTGCCGTACTCCTGGCTGATCTGAAGCCTTCCCTCGCTGATGAGCTCGAACACATACTGGGAAGTATGGACCACCTCGAAATTCACCTTGAACTCGGGGTACTCGTTCTTGAAGGTGTGGTAGCAATGAGGAGAAGACACCAGGATCTTCTGCACGCCGTTATCGATAAAGGCTTTGATGTTTTCCCTGGCCAGGCGTTTGAATAGCTCCTCATTACCTGCCTTTCGGATGCTTTCTCCACAGCAGTTCTCGCTGGAGCCGAGTACTCCGAAATCTACCCCCGCCTTATTGAGGACCCTGGCCGTAGCCTGGGCTACCTTCTTTAGTCTAGGGTCGTAGCTGCTATAGCAGCAGGGGAAATACAACACTTCCATTCCTTCGGCGAATGGTCTTACAGACAGACCCTGGGCCCAATCCGCCCTGTTCTGGCGGTTTTCGTTGAAGGGATTACCCTGGGAGGTCAGACCTGCGCTGATACTGCGGATAAGCTTGGCACCGGCAGGGAAAACGCCATACCCCGTCGCCATTCTGCGCACGGCTACCATGTCGTCTATCTGCTTTACCTGCCTGGGACATAGTTGATGGCACTTTCCACAGGTGGTGCAGCGCCAGATCTCTTCGCTTTCTATCTCGGTCAGACCGAAAGTGGCCTCGCGAATCAGCTTGCGCATACTGAACTGTCTGACCCTGTTCCAGGGACAGACAGTATCGCACTTGCCGCATTGATAGCAGAGCTTGACGGCGTCGCCGCCTTTCTCTTTTATCTCATCGATGACTTCTTTGAAAGGGGCTACTGTCTCCATCCACCTATCCTAGCCCTTCTGTGACATCCGGGCGAGGCTATCAATCACATTCTGCAACCCAAATTTGTCAACCAATGAGTTCAGCCCGGTGTCCATGTCGCTCAGCCTCTCTTCTTCTTCGGCCTCTTCCTCAGCTTCTTCGTAAGTCAGAGCGTCAGTAATGCACCACTGAACGCACAAGGGTTCTTCCTGTGGCGGATCGTCTTCACACATATCGCATTTTACAGGAAGACCGGAATCGGGCTCGTGGAAAAGCGTCCTGGATGGGCAGGAAGCTCTACAGAAGTCACAGTCGCTGTATTCCTTTCCGTCAATGACATATCTGTTCTTGCCCATACATTCGGAGGCAGTATACTGACCCGCGTAAACAGGAAGATATACGTCTCTTATTGGCTCACGAACCACCCGAATTCGGGACCTCTCTGGATTATTACTGCTATATCTTGGCGTCGCGTGAAAGGCGGAGCAGATCACCTCACATGCCCGGCAACCATTGCACAGATCGGGATCAATCTTGACCTTCTTGACCTTCTTCTTAGTTTTGCTCATTTGTTATGATCGCTCTCTGTTCTAAGTCCTCGGCGACGTAACCTAGACCCAATTCATGCAAGGACTCTTTCGTCGGAATACCCTGATTATCCCACCCCTTGAATGTGTAATACGCGTCCAAGAGCTTCTCTTCCAACTCGGGAAATCTTCTCTTCCAATGGTCCTCTGGTGGCTTGTCGTCAACTCTCCTCAGGCCTCTTCTTACGTTGAAGGCTCTTATCAGACTTCGGTTCCTCCTATATACCTGCGCGAGTTTGGCTTCATCCATATTGATCCCGGTCGCGGCTGAGATAAAGTCCGGGTAATTGTGTATGTGATATGGGGGCTTCAGGGGAAACGAAGACAAACCTGCGCACATCCCGACTGCATCATCGATGTAGTGCATCTTCTCTTGCCAGTCAACGATATCAACGGACATGTCAACAGTTGGGTAATAGGGATTTGAGCGTTCTCCACGCGGTTCCCAGTCCAGAAAGTATTGCCTGAACCTTTCATCAGGAACCTGGATCCAATCTTCGACAAAGCCTTCCCTCTCCTTGAGCGTGGGAAAAGGCTCCTGGGGGAACTGCCCTTCAATTTGGGTGATGTTTGCCTTCTCGCCGGTGGCGTACATCAAGAAATAAACGGGATTCAGCATTCCAAGCTTGAGAGGCAGCTGCTCATGTTTCTTGATGTTATTGTGTGCATATGCTTCTGCGCCGTTACCGATGTGTTGGGCCGCCCAATACGTGCCATCGGCCAACACATCTCCGATCCCTTCTCGCCGAACAATTCTATCAAGTAGCCAGTAGAATCTCCCTTCTGTATCGGACGGCATTCCTGGCATATCCTGGTCAGTCAAAATGCCCGCTTCATAAAGCTCGAGGGCAAAGGCCATAGTCTGCGGGGTTGAGAATCCGTCCACGCCATACTCTGTAGCGCGTTGAGCGATTCTAAAACCAAAATCCAGGTCTGAAAAGGCTGCCATGGTATAAGTGAGTTTCGAGTAGCATTTCATCATGTAAGTAGAAATGCCCGGGACTGTAATTGTTGCCCCACATTTCATCGGACAGTTGTAGCAACTTATCAACCGCTTTCGCACAGTCTCCTGGGTCTCTCGCCATTTCTCTTCGACGTCCGCAGTCCAAAAGTCCCTTTTCCGAACGCGGGAGTTTCCCCACATAAAACTGGTGGTATGCCACTTCTCATCGACGATTTTCATCTCTTGTGGTGATCCAAGTCCAGCCAAGATGGGCATCACCCCAGGAACAGGCTTATCTGCTCGGTATTGAATATAATCCAGCACCTGGTTGCACAACTCGATAAACTCAGCCGGTCGGGCAATATTGAGGTCCTTTGTTCCCCGAACGGCTATCGCCTTTATCCCTTTGTCTCCCATAACAGCGCCTATTCCGAGTCGGCTAGCACTGGATCTGCCATGCTCGATGGAAGCCATAAAGACTCTATTTTCGCCGGCCAGGCCGATAGCAGCCACCTGAGCTCTCGGTTCATTCAACTCTTGTCGAATGAGTTCCACAGTTTCGACAGCGCCTTTACCCCGCAAGTGAGAGGCATCACGTATTTCGACTTTGTCGTCGTGTATCCACAAGTAAACGAGATCAGGGGACTTGCCGCGAAAGATCACTTTGTCGTAACCGGCATACTTCAATTCTGGAGCCCAAAATCCCCCCATCATTGAGTATCCCATGAACAAAGTCTGAGGAGAAATGGTAGAAACGATGGTACGATTAGCACCAATAGCGGGTGTGCCACATAAGAGGCCGGTGCCAAATACGAGGAGATTATCAGGAGAAAAGGGTCCAGTTTCAGGGGGGACCCTATCCCACAATATCTTGACGTTAGTGCCTAGCCCCCCTAGATGAAGCTCTGTTAATTTTGGATCAGTCTCAACCCTCTCAATGTTCCCCCGAGTTAGATCGATTTCTAGATTATACCCTGTCTCTGCGTACCTCATTTCAAGCCCCCTCTCGTCACTATCGGCTGACGATCTTGAACCGGTTCGCCTAGTTCGTTGCGGCTCGTCATTCCTCCACGGCTCTGGCTCAACTCTACTGAGGAGGTGTTGATGGTCCACGTGACTTACCGGTGCGTTCACCAAGTCCATAGCGCTTTCGCAGTGGCGGACCGCCGTGCATTGGTTACAAGGTTAACGTAGATTACGTGCGAATGGCAGCCATATCGTCGTTGGATTGGCATCCAACATGGTGGGCGTCCTGGCCGGTAAGCTGAAGTGAGCCCCCCGGCTCCACTAAGCTACAGAAAGGACGCCCGAGATGATTGTAACTCGTCAGGACCAGACAGTGGTCGAGACCGAGCACGCGCTGCTCATCGCGTGTGGACGGTTTGCCGAGCAGGTTGGATTGCTTGCAGCGCTGGAGCAGGTGCCCTTCAAGATGAAGACCATTGACCGTAGCCCCGAGGAGAAGACCGCCGAGCTTCTCGCCCACATCCTCGCTGGCGGCATGCATGTCAACGAGTTGGCCAAGAGTGCCCACCCGCTGGTGAAGGATCAGGCGGTGGCCGAAGCGTGGGGGCAGAAGACCTTCGCCTCGGTCTCGGGCGTCTCCGACCTCTTGCGCTCGGTCTCGCAAGATACTGTCGAGGCTCTCACGGCGCAACTGCGCCAGGTGCTCGCGCCCCATCGCCGACGCATTCTGCGCGACCTGAGCCCGTCCTTCCTGGTCGTGGACCTTGACCTCACGGGCCTGGTGGTCAGCGATCAGGCCACGACGTACGAGGGCGCCGACTTTGGCTACATGGGCGAACTCGACGGAGTCGGCCGCGGCTACCAGTTCGCCCGTGCCCAACTGGTCGGTCAGACGGATGCTTTTGTCCTCGGAGGCTTCCTCCACCCAGGACGCACGGTCGAGACCCATTGTCTGCGCGAACTGGTGGCGCTCATCGAGACCGAGGTGGGGAGACCACGCCGGCGGGTCGAGTTGGTCGAGAGCCGTCTGATCGACCTCGAGCAAAAGTTGGCCGAGGTCGAGACCGCATTGACCAGGCGCGAGGCTGGCGGCGCGTTCTTGCGGCGACGCGTGCGGCGCCTGGAACGCGAGCGTGAGCGGCTTCAGACGCAGTTGGAGTGCCTGCGAACCCGGCGGGATGAGCTGACGGCCGAGAATGACGCCAACCCGAATCCCCGTCGGATCATCTTGCGCCTGGACGGGGGCTTTGGAGATGCGGCCAAGCTCGCCTGGCTCTACGAGCAGGGCTACGACTTCGTCGTCCGGGCCCACAACCATCGGGTGTCCGAGCGTCTGCGCTGTGAGGTCGGCTTGAGTTGGCAGAAGGTGAGCAAGAACGGCTTCATGGCCGAGAGTCAGCAGACCAGCCTCGGCGATTGTCCCTACCCAATGCGGTTGTTCCTCTGTAAGCAATGGTGGGGCGACAAAAGACCAGAACGTTGGTCGGCCTTGATCGTGACGCCGACTCTGAAGTCCGCACAGTGGCCGACCCGACGGGTCGGCGTCTTCTATGACGGGCGCCAGGTCATTGAGGCAGGCATCAAAGAGGGGAAGGGGATCTTTGCCAGCCGTCACCTGCCCACGCGTCACCACGCGGGCATCGCCTTCTACGAGGAGTTGGTACTCCTGGCTCAGAACCTGGTTCGCTGGTTTCGTCGGCAGTTCCTGGGTAACACGGTCCTGGCCGCTGCCAGCGTCAAAGAACTCGTCCGCATCGGCGCCAACAGCCGAGCGCAGGTGCTGCACCGCGGCGAGGCGCTCTCGCTGACTTTCGCCGTGGATAGCCCATGGCACGGTATCACTCTGTCGCTCAAGACCCAGTTTAGCTACCAACTTTGGCTCCCGATGCTTGACGATCTCGTCTCTATTCGCACGTAATCTGCGCTAACTTGTAACCAATGACCGCCGTGTCTGCCAGGGGTGGGGCGGCGGGGTGGGGAGGGGGCCCCCCGCCCCACCCCTGGCAGATAGTCCCCGAAGACTACTCGCCGTGGCGAGAGCCGTCCGCCGCTACGAATGTCCATTTGAGTCGGTGGACGAACCAGCTATTCGTTATGCTCAAAATGGGACTCGGCTTTGCACGCGATAGACGCTCGCTCATTCTATCGTCTCTGGTCGCGGCAGTTCGGAAAACGCCATACCGCCGGTTCTGTCTAACCGTGATCTATGTCAGTCCCCGGCTCTGGCGTAGGGGCACTGCGATAGGATGTTACCACACGATATCTGCCGTGTCAATTTCCTTGTTACCTTACCGAACGATTGACACAGCGGATATGGCGTGGTAACATCCTATGGCAGTAGACCAACGCCAGAGACGGCGCCTGACATAGCTCTCCGCAAGGCAGACGGCCTGGCGGTGTGACGTTATCCGACTGAGCGACTTGACCCAGTAGTGCCTGCAATTGCGCTCACTCCCACCGAGTGGCGAGGAGCTTGACCAGTTGTTCCAGCCAGATTCGTGGCTAGAATGCGCCAATGTGGCCACGCAACAATCACTTTGCCAGAAATAAGTGCCTAGGGAGAGAGCAAGGAAATGAAAGCGGCGGTCTTCTATGGTCCAAACCAACCGCTCGAAGTGCGAGAGGTTCCCACACCTCAGCCCGGCCTCGGTCATGTACTCGTTCGTGTGGCCGCTTGCGGTGTCTGCCACACCGATTTGCACTACATCGACCATGGCGTGCCAACGTTCAAGAAGCCCCCACTTATCTTGGGGCACGAAGCCTCCGGCACAATAGCCGAGCTGGGGCCGGGCGTCGCCCGATTTAAAGAAGGCGATCGGGTGTTGCTGCCTGCCGTGTATGGTTGCGGGACATGTGCGTCCTGTCGCGGCGGCCGCGAGAACATCTGTGAACAGATGGTGATGTTCGGCAACAACGTCGACGGCGCCTACGCGGAGTACATCGTCGCGCCGGCAAAGGATTGCCTGAGGCTGCCGGAAGAGGTTCCGCTGATCGAGGGCTGCATCATCGCCGACGCAACGACGACGCCCTATCACGCGGTGGTCAACCGAGGGCGTGTGACGCCAGGCGATGCCGTCGTCGTTTTTGGATGCGGTGGAGTTGGACTGAATATTGTGCAGATCGCCTCGGCGCTGGGGGCCTCGGTCGTGGCGGTCGATTTGGACGACGCCAAACTAGGCTTAGCTCGGCAGCTAGGGGCGCTGGGGGTGGTGAATCCCCGATCTATCGAGCGAGTGGATCGAGAGGTGCGAAAGCTTACCGGCGGTGGCGCCGACATTGCCTTTGAGGTCATCGGCAACCCAGCGACGATGGAGCAGGCCTTTTCCTGCGTCAAGACCGGTGGTCGCATGGTGATCGTGGGCTACGCCGACAAGCCGATGGCGCTGGACGTCCGGAGGGTCATGTATCGAGAGATGGAGGTCGTCGGATCGCTCGGCTGCCGCGCTCTGGACTATCCACGGGTCATCGAGCTGGCGCGCCAGGGCAAGATCAAGGTCAAAGAGCTGGTAACCGGGCAGTTCGGACTCGACGACATCAATGCCGCGCTGGATGTGCTGCGTCGCGGCGAGGGCGTCCGCTCAGTGATCGTTCCGAACGCCTAGCGCTCTATGACCTGCGAATCGATACGCGGCCGTCCCAACCAGGCCTACGAATCAACATGACTCAGGCATTCCTGCTGCCCACCCCCTCTCCTCAGGGTTTGGGCCATGTAGATCTTGCGGCCGCCAGAGGCGACCGCAAAATCCAGAAACCGGAGTGAGGTGGGGAACCTCGATTGAACGAAGAAGTCACAGGGAGGAAGAGACATGCGCAGAGTAGCGATTGTCGCGGGGGGACTTGCAAAGTTTGGCGTTCGCCAGGCCAGCTACCGCGACCTCATTTCTGAGGCGGGGAAAGCGTGCTTCGACAACGCCGAGAATGTGTCCCCCAAGGATATTGAGGGCTATATTCACTCTTCGACCATGCCCGAGCGGTTCGCCTTCCAAACCCATGTTGCGCCTATGGGCGCCGAGACCCTCGGCATCAAGCCGAGCAAGATGATCCAACGTGTGGAGAACCTGTGCGCGAGTGGGTCCTGCGCGATTCGCACGGCCTACATGGCCATCGCTTCCGGAGTTCTCGACGTAGCCATGGTTCTGGGCGTCGAGAAGATGAACATGCCAGACCCGATCGAGGGCTTCCTCCATATGGCCGCCGCGCCCGATCGCGAGTGGGACTCGACCCAAGGACTGAGCGCCCCCGGGTTTTTCGCACTTGTGGCCAAGAAACACATGCGCGAGTACGGGACCACGGAGGAGCAACTGGCTATGGTCTCCGTGAAGAACCACGATAACTCGACACGAAATCCCCTCGCTCAGTTCACCAAGCCGGTGACGCTGGAGCAAGTGCTCGGCGGACGCCCGATCGCGACCCCGCTAAAGCTGCTGGATTGCTCGGCCATGACGGATGGCGCGGCCGCTATCATCCTGGCCTCAGAGGAACGGGCGCGGGAAATGACCAACAAGCCAGTGTACATTCGGGGCACCGGACAGGCGGCAGGTGGCAACAACCTAGCCAACGTGCTAGGGTGGACGACATGGCCTGCGCTCAAGACGGCGGCGGAGTCCGCCTACAAAATGGCCGGGATCACCTCCGCCGATGTCGACGTGGCCGAGATACACGACTGCTTCAGCATCTCAGAGATCATAGAGTACGAGGATCTGGGCTTCTGCGAGAAGGGCGAGGGCGGATCCTTCATCGCCGCCGGAAAGTCCGGCTATGGCGGAGAGGTTGTGGTGAACTCCAGCGGAGGACTTCTCGGACGCGGGCACCCCTTTGGTGCCACAGGGATCGCCCAGGCGCTAGAGATCTTTGCCCAGTTGCGCGACGAGGCCGGTGACCGGCAGGTGCCAGGGGCCAAGATTGGCCTTACGCACAATCTGAGTGGCATGTCCACGGAGCATACAATCCTGATCTACGGGAGAGACCAGAAGTGACAGAGAACGCAAGCGAAGTGTACTACAGCACGCTGGATCTCTTTCCGCAGCAGACGGTGGAGCACAACAAGCTGTACAAGTTCTTCGACAATCTGCGAGGGGGGATGCTGACCACAAGCCAATGCGAAGAGTGCGGCACCGTCCCCTGGCCCCCGCGCACGGTGTGCCCATCCTGTTTCTCGGACAAGCTTCGGTGGATAGAGCTTCCCAGCAGAGGCAAAGTCGATGTCTTCACGGTGCAATGGGCTGGTCACCCGCCCGTCCTAGACACTCCGCTAATCCTGGCCATGGTCTCTCTGCCTGGCGCTCCCGCGATCGTCGCGCGCATCGTGGATACTGCACCGGACGAGATGGAGGACGGCTGTGAAGTGGAGTTGGTCGTCCTGCCCGTGGAGCGTGATCGCGTGACCTACGCCTTCCGCAAGGTTACACAATGAGTTTTGAAAACATTCTGTACGCCAAGCAAGATCACGTCGCCATCATCACCCTGAACCGCGCCGATAATCTCAATGCGTTCCACGATGGCATGCTGGGTGAGTGGTCCGCGGCAATCGAAGATGCAAAAAGGGACGGCGACATCCGCGTGGTGATAATCACCGGGGCCGGACGTGGCTTCTGTTCTGGAATGGATGTGAAGTCTGCCTTGAAGGACGGCTCCACGGGAGGAATGACGCCCATTGCCCAGCGGCGAACCCCTCTACGCTATTCAGTGCACCAGGTACCATTGGCCCTCCGCAACTTGGAGAAGCCCTACATCGCGGCGATCAACGGTGCGGCCGTGGGCGCGGGGATGGATATGGCCAGCATGGCTGATATCCGGATTGCCTCCGCGCAGGCTCGCTTCGGGATGACGTACGTGAAGATGGGACTCGCGCCGGGCGATGGCGGCTGCTACTATTTGCCCCGCATCGTGGGCATGCAGCGGGCGCTGGAACTGATCTGGACCGGGCGCATCTTCGATGCAGAAGAGGCGCTGGCGATCGGCTACGTTCTGAAGGTGGTGCCGCACGAGCGGCTGATGGATGCGACGCTCGAACTGTCGGCTCAGATCGCCGAGAACGCACCGATCGGTGTGCAGCTAGCCAAGAAGCTGGCCTACCAGGCGGAGCTACTGGACGTGACGCGCGCGCTGGATCTCTCGGAGACTGCGCTCAGCATTTGCCGCAGCACGGAGGACTCCCTGGAAGGACCTATGGCCTTCGTGGAGAAGAGGAAGCCGCAGTTCAAAGGTCGGTAGAGTTGCACAGCTCTACATGGAGGGAGGCAAGTTCGACATGATGGTCAAGGACAAGGTGGCTATCGTGACTGGTGCAGGGCGTGGCATCGGCAGAGCTATCGCGCTGCTCATGGCCGAGCATGGCGCCAAGGTCGTCGTCTGTGACTACGGGGTCAGCGTCAACGGTTCGGAGCCGTCCAGCGGGCCAGCTGAGGCGGTGGTCAAAGAGATCAAGGAAAAGGGCGGCGAGGCTATCGCGATAGCCGACGACGTGAGCAACTTCGAGGCGGGACGTCGCATCGTCCAGGCCGCCCTGGACACCTTCGGGCGCCTTGATTGTCTGGTGCAGGTGGCCGGCATTCTGCGCGAGCGCATGATCTTCAACATGGCCGAGGACGAGTGGGACGACGTGATCCGGGTGCACCTGAAGGGACACTTCAACCTGATGAAGTTCGCCACGGGCATCATGCGGCAGCAGGGCTCCGGCTCCATCATCACCTTCACATCGGTGGCCGGTCTGGAGGGCAGCCCCGGCCAGCCGAACTACTGCGCGGCCAAAGCGGGGATTGTGGGACTGACGTGCAGCACAGCCCTGGCCATGTCCAAGTACAACGTCACGGTTAACTGCATCGCTCCCAGCGCGATCACGCGAATGACAGGGCGATTGGCCGGGCCAGCGGCCCAAGCGATGACCGACGCTGGCGAGCCAGAGGATATCGCGCCGTTGGTGGTCTTCTTGTGCAGCGAGCAGGCGCGCCATGTCACGGGGCAGGTCTATACGGCGGAGGGCTACAAGATTGCCATCTGGTCGCATCCCAGGGAGATCCGGACGGTGTCCAACCATGAGCGGTGGACACCGGAGAGGATCGCGGAGATCTTCGAGAATCAGCTCGGGCAGGATGAGCTGTCCCGCTTCAAGAGGTTGGATATTCCGCTCCCCGGTCGGGCGACATCCGAGTTCGGCAATTAGCAGGTACACGCGTCGTGGTGTCAGTCCTGCCGCTTATCCCCAGATGGCAGCATGATGGAGAAGGCGGAAAGCACAGTGCTGGAGGGTTTGTCTCCCGTCCGATCCAGCAAAGCACGGAGTCTGGCCCGGCCCATCCCAAGCGAGGCAAGGGCTACTATTGTCGGAAGCCTGGGCCACCGATCGTGGTCCCCGGCCTCCACTGGTTGGGCGTCTTGGTCACGGGCTGGGCAGGCGTGTGGGAGCGGCGTCCGCTCACGCTGGAAGCATGGCAGTGGTGCGCCAACCCGCTGCCACAGACAGAGGCGACGGAGAAATCCCTGCCCGCAGCGGAGGATAGTCTGACCGCCTCGGATGGGATCCCACGCTACCGAGAGCGGGAGGCCGCCTGGGACCTCCTGGAGCGCGTCGTGGCAGCATGGGAACCGGAGCGTGTTCTGCACGTCTGGGACCGCGGCTTTTCGGGGGCCCCGTGGCCGGGTGTGGCGATCGACATCACGTTGGTCGAAGATTGCACGACCGTGCGCCCAAAGGCCGTGCTGCGTTTCGCGCACCGCACCGGGAGACAAGCCAATGCTGTCTGGCGCCCGCTCTACGGACTCCGCGCCGCTCTCGCTGCCTTTTGGCAAAGGCACACTCCGAGCTTCCAGGGGATGCCCTGAAAAACATGGGCTGTGTCTGGTCAAATACGATATAATTAGGTGCGTTTGAAATACTTCTTGGCTTTTGGTTCGCGTCCCAACAAGAAGGGGTGTGGGATGCCGATCCCAATCATCTACGCCAGCATGCAGGGCTGCGTCCACTGTTGCCGTGTTCGGGATGGTGCGTCCGGACAGGGACCGCTGCCGCAGAATCTTCCAGAACCCTCGATTAGATTCAGCCAGGCCGCCTTATGGTACCGCCACATTGAACTGTGATCATGATGTTACCGCCACGGCTGGTGTGTTTGCGCGTTTGGGTGGGCGCCCCCGACGCTTGGGTGCGATCCATGGCGCCAGCGGAACCTGGTAGCTG
>SCTZ01000086.1 GCA_004297765.1 Chloroflexota bacterium
TGGGTCCAGGTCTCGGATTCCCGAGTGTTGCCTGCCTCAACAGCACTGGTACGCTTGCGAGTTCGCTTCTTGACCCTGGACGGTACGGTCTATCTGGACGACTTCTTCCTCGATGTCAAGACTCGGCAGCCATAGCAAGCAGAAGCATCACAAGTGACGGATTGTTGTCGGCTTTGAACGGTCCCGAAGTTAAAGCGGCCTTCGAGCGCGTAGCAACCGGTCAGGTTCTGTCCTTGGGATGAACAGGTGCCCTGAGAATCCCGAACCTGACGGATGGAGTGTCCCGCGCTGAGGGATAGAGCCGAAGCCGTGCTCCAGTTCTGGGGGTAAGAAGGATGATCGCGAAGAAGCTGTTGCCCTTGCTGTTCGTCCTGGTGGGACTCTTGAGCGCCATGATCTGGCAAGCACCCCAAGCTCTCTCCCAGACTGCAGCACCTATCAAGGAAGTGGTCGGCGTAAACGTGGTATCAAACAACAACCCCTGGGAGGTGGCGCAGACCGCCGGTTGGGTCAGGGACTACCACAAATGGTACCTGTACGAGGCCACGAAAGGCGTCTATACATGGGGCAGCGGCAGCAATAGCTTGGATTGGTTCTACAGCTCTCTGAAATCGCTCGGTGTGAAGATCATGCCGGACGTCGAGTATTCCACCGCGTGGGCCAGCTCCACTGGGACGATCTACGGCATTCCCGATGCGACCGCGCATTCCCAGTATCTCGGGGCGTTGGCACGCCATTATGGCAATACCATCGCAGCGATCGAGAACGCAAACGAGCCGAACCAGTGGTGGCAGCAGCCAACCATGTTGGCCAGCGTATTCGGTGCTATGACCGCCAAGGACTACACTGCAGTTAAGGCGGCTAACCCCAGGACGCTTCTGGTCATGGGGGGCATCATTGGATGGGACAACGCCTATCTGGACGGAACGAATCAGGCGAGCCGGGGGAAGTTCGACGTCGTGAACTTCCATTGGTTCGGTGGAGGGGACACGACGAACGGCGGTCTGAATCCGGAGACCGGCGGATTACTGTGGATGACCGACCAGGTAAAGAGGTGGCGGGATGCCAAGGCACCGGGCAAGCCGGTTTGGATCACTGAGTTTGGCTGGGATACGTACGACGCTCCAGACGGCGCCAAGTCCAAGATGTACGCCCCGGAGATCAATGCCGCTAACTACCTGCTGCGTGGCATGGTACTGCTACATGGCCGAGGAGTCGATAAGGGCTTCGTCTATATGTACCGGGATCCCGCCAGCAGTCCCACATCTCTCGCGACCCAGTACAGCAGCGTGGGCTTGGTGGAAAACGATGGCGAGACGGATGGCCGAAAGAAAGCTGGATGGTACTACCTGGCAACCTTGAAGAACGTGCTGGGCGACTACGTCTTCGATCGGATCGTCTTCAGTGGACCGAACTGGTATCACTACGAGTATTACGTCCCCGGTACCAAGAAAAGGGCGGCTATCCTCTGGGGCATCAGTGGCTCGCGCGACAACGGCTTCCAGACCTACTATCGAGGCCCGGCCGGGACCCTGGTCATACCGACTGTTGGCTCGACCACTGGGACGGTCTCGACGACGGATGGCAACCTCACCCTCACCGAGCGACCGGTCTTCGTTCTCTACACGAGCGAGACGGTGCAGAACACACCGACGCCCCCTGCCATCTTGACGCCCACTCGGACGCCGACCGAGGCACCCACGTTTAGCCAGCAGCCTCTAGTGAATCCGGGCTTCGAGGAAGGTCTGAGGGGATGGGAGTACCCTTCCTGGTTCAGCGGTGTTGCGGGCATCGAGACCGAAGTTGTCCACTCGGGGTCCAAGTCCTTTCGCTTCAAGGGCACCAGCGCAGGTCCCTTCTTGCAGCAAGACGTTGCCGTTCCCCCCGGAACGATCGTAGACCTATCGGCTTGGATCAACGTCCCGGTACGCAATCGTGGGATGAACGGAGGGATCGAGCTGGTGGCTCTCAATGCCAACAAGGGGGTGCTCGCTACCTACCTCGTTCACAGTTTTACCGATACTACCAGCGGCTGGGTGCGGATCTCGGATTCACGTGCGCTACCTCAATCGACGGCGTTTGTGCGTTTGCGAGTCCGCTTCTTGACTCTGGATGGGGTAGTCTATCTGGACGATCTTACAGTATCGCCCCCTCCGACAGAGGAAGCTACGCAGACTCCAACCGCCACGCGGACGCCGACGCTCCCTTCACCGGTGGCCTCTGCGACAAGGACCACAACTCCCAGGCCCACGAGCTCTCCGACAAGGACGGTAACTCCCTTGCCCACTATCGCTTCGACGAGGACGGCGACTCCTTTGCCCATTGTCTCTCCGACGACTACGGCGACCCCTTCGCCTACCGCTTCTCCGACCCATATGGTGGGGAACCTGGTCTCTCACAAGGGGCCAGCCAATCCGGGCTTCGAGGACGGACTGAGGGGATGGGAGTACTCCTCCTGGTTTAGCGGTATTGCTGGTATCGACACTGATGTTGTCCGCTCGGGGTCCAAGTCCTTCCGTTTCATTGGTCGTGGCGCCGGACCTTTCCTGCAGCAAGACGTCGCCGCTGTCCCCGTGGATCCGTTGTCGACGATCAACCTCTCCGGGTGGGTCAATGTGCCAGTACGTTATCTGCAGATGAACGGAGGGATCGAGCTGGTGGCCATGAACGCCAACAAAGGCTTGCTGGCAACCTACGTCGTCTACAGCTTCACCGACTCTACCAGCGGTTGGGTACGGATCTCGGATTCTCGTGTGCTGCCCGCGTCGACAGCGTTTGTGCGATTGCGAGTGCGCTTCGTGACCCTGGACGGAACAGTCTATCTGGACGACCTTTCCCTCTGGCTCAGTGAGACGCCAACAGCTACACCTACTCACACCGCCACATCGACGCCTACACCAACCGAGACAGCTACTCCCACATCTACTGACACATCTACGCCCACACCGACTGACACGCCGACGCCTACGTCGACCGCTACATTAACACCCACTCCAACCGAGACGTCTACTCCTACGCCGACCGATACATCGACCCCAACGCCGACTCCCACGGAGGTAATCTCGATCGCTCGGGAGTGGCTGATCAACCCGGGGTTCGAGAATATGCTTGTCGGATGGCAACGTCCCTCCTGGTTTGCGGCTGTCGCCGAGGTCAAGACCGGCGTTGTCCATTCGGGAACCAAGGCCATCCGATTCATCGGGAGAGCCGCTGGACCCTTTATCCAGCAAGAAATTGCCGCCGCATCGGGCGAGGCCGTCAGTTTCTCCGGCTGGGTCAACGTCCCTGTCCGCAACGGGGGGATGAACGGGATGATCGAGCTACAGGTTCTCAACGCGAACAGAGGGGTGATTGCGACCTACGGCCTGTACACTTTCGCCAAGGTCACTGACGGCTGGACACCAATCTCGGATTCCCGTGTCTTGCCAGCCGGAACCGCGTCAGCAAGACTAGTCGTTCGTTTCCCGACCCTGGACGGGACGATCTACCTGGACGACTTCTCCCTTCGCACAGAGACCACAGGATCGTGATGTTCGAGAGGACTCCGTCCAGTAGGAAAGAGCAAGTGCAAAGCAGCATGAAGAAGCCGCTGATTCTGCTCACTATCCTGCTCGCGCTGTTGTTCGCGACAGTTCGGCAGGCTCATGAGAGTCGTTCCCACAGGGCAACGGCCGCTGGGGCGAGGGTGCCGCTCCGAGACATGATCGGCGTGAACGCGGTGGTGAACAACAACCCCTCGGACGTAGCCAGGGTGGCGGGTTGGATCAGGGATTATCACAAATGGTATTGGTACGAGGCTACGCCGGGCGTCTACACCTGGGGCACCGGAAGCCAGGGACTGGATCGGTTTTATGGCACGCTAAGCTCCCTGGGTGTGAAAGTCATGCCAGACGTGGAGCTCGCGCCGGACTGGGCTAGCTCCGATGGGCAACCCACAGGCATACCTGACGCCGCCGCACATGCCAGGTACCTGGGGCGGCTAGTTGACCACTTCGGTGACACCATCGCCGCGGTGGAGAACTACAATGAGCCGAGTCAGACATGGGAGTCGACACGCTTTCCGGCCAGTGTGTTCGGCGCCATGACGGCTGGGGACTATGATGCGGTCAAGGCGGCCAATCCCGGCATACCGTTAGTACTGGCCGGGATGGCTGGACCAGACACGAGCTACCTGGACGCAGCAAATCGGGCTAGCGCAGGGAAGTTCGACGTCGTCAACTTCCACTGGTATGCTGAGGGCGATTCGACGGACGGTGGCAAGAACCCTGAATCGGGAGAGCTCATCTCCTCGATCGACCAGATGGCGGAATGGCGAGATGTCAACGCGCCGGGGAAGCCGATCTGGATCACCGAGTTCGGCTGGGATACTTTCATGCAGCCAGACGGACGCAAGTCCAGGGTTTTCGCCCCGGAGGCGAGTGCCGCCAACTATCTGTTGCGGGCCATCTTCATGATGCAGGCGCGGGGAGTCGAGAAAGGCTTCGTCTTCACGTATCGAGACCCCGCCGTTGGTAGCGCTGACCTCCAGGGTATGTACAGCAGCGCCGGCTTGGTGACGAATAATGCAGAAATGGATGGTCGCAAGAAGCCCGGATGGTACTATCTGGCCACCGTGAAGAACGTTCTTGGAGATTACATCTTCGATCGGATCGTCGCGGACGGACCCAACGTGTATCACTACGAGTATTTTGTTCCCGGGACCGAGAAGAGAGCCGCGGTGCTATGGGCCCGCGAAGGGCAGCGGGATAGCGGCTATCACCTGAGCTATCGTGGACCCGCGGGTACCCTGGTCAAACCCCTGGATGGCTTGACGACGGGGATGGTCTCGACGACTGATGGCAATCTCACCCTCACCGAACGCCCGCTCTTCGTGCTCCACATAGCGACCCCAACTGCAGTCCCAGCACGGTCTGCGACCGTCACGCCCAGATCGGCTCGCGGTGTGCCGGCAGGGGACGATTTCCACCAATAGTCGACCCCAATAACTATCCTCCCTTCTCGACCGGGTCGCGTCCAATGGTCCGAACGTGTACGACTACGAGTACTTCCTCCCCGGCACCCAGCATACGTGCAGGATTCGCTGACCAGGCAGCTTCCATCCGTTTTCCCGAACTTCAAGGCCTGGTATGGTTCAACGAAAAGGGCTGGGGAGAGCTTATGGACAAGAGCTACCCGCAGACCCTACAAGCGTTCCGCCAGAATATCGCTAGCACATACTACAAGGGCCGGCAACTGGGCCCCTGCGTAGCCTCTGCACGTGGGGAGTTTCACCCTCCTGTACAGCTTCGTCATCGAATCGTGAAGTGCGAGGTGGCGACCTTTGCACCGCTCACGGCTACCTGAACTTCAATTTCAGCCGGCGGAAAGCCGGTGGGTGGCGCTTGTACCCAGAAGATGTAGCCTCCGCCGTCGCCCTCCACTTTGCTGGGCTGTTCGTAGATCTTCAGACCACCCATCAACCAACTGATGCTGATCTCCGCTCCTGCCGGCAAACCACCTTTGCCCCATGTGGTCATCTGGACGATCTTGGGGTCTCTGGTGGAGAAGACGTCGGAGATTCCGCTGAGCTCGCCGCCCGACGAGACGTCTTTGGCGAAGACGATCCGCAGCTCATCTCTACTGGTCACGGAAGCTTGCGGCGGGGCTGGCGCAGATCCTACCACCAAAGCTCCTGACTGTGACGGCTTCTGGGGCTCCGCCGAAGGCGCCGCTGACCCCGTCCGCTCAGATGATTGTGGCGCGCTGGGTGCTGACGGTGCGGACGATTGCGGCGCGCTGGCAGCAGGCTGTGTGGATGATTGCGGCGCGCTGGCAACAGGCTGTGTGGATGATTGCGGCGCGCCAGGCACTGACTGGGTGGACGATTGTGGTGAGCTGGAGGCTGACCCGGCGGGCGATTGTGACGAGACCGCGGTCAGCGCCTGGGCCGACCCTACTTTCTCGATGGCAGGAATGATGGTGACGGCGGCAACCGCCACGATCAGCAAGAAACAGCCGAGTACGATTCCGGCCGCTCCTCCAACGACGTACCCCCACAGCGGAATCCGCCTCGGGAATGAAGGCTCTGCTGGCACAGCGACCGGCTGCGCTATGGGGGGCGAAGATGATGTTGTCTCGCCGGGCGGAGGTGCCGCAACCGACGACGCTCCCCCGGCGGGCACGGTGAGCAAAGGCTTCCCGCTTTCAACGCAGGAGCGCGACTCCGTCGGGTTATCCATGTCATACGACTGGCGCTTCATGCTGTGCCACACCTCCCTCGACGAATAGAACGATTTGCTTTGATTGAGCGCGCCTTCTGTGATTCTCCTGTGGCTCTGACGTACATTCTCGGCCAGGCAAGGCTAGCAGTGCCATCGCCAAAACAGGCTATGGGGATACCCCCCAAAAGGGTGATCCCTGCTGCCGATGGCTACCTCTCACCCGGGCATCACGCCAACACAACGATTGGGCGAGCGGTTCGTCTGATTCCGATCAACTTTTTGGGGCAAGAAGAACTGCGCAATCCTCTGGGCAATGCTTGACAGTAGTGAAGGTGCACGCTAGACTGACGATACAATCGTCAGCATGCTAGGTCAGCCCTTCGAACCCCGACTGAGCCCCTCCTGAGGCGATGACGCCCAGGATCGCGCCATAGCGCCAAGTAGCCTTGTGCTGCGCGTCCCTACTGCGGTTCATCGTGGCAGATGATGCCTGCAATCCTCCTTGCTGACCGTGTCATGCAACACATGGCTCCTAGACCTGTCGAGCAAAGTTTCGCAGCAGGCTTAATGGAGGCGGCGGTCAACGATGAAGAAGCGGCTCGTGGTGATAGCGGCGGCCCTGATGTTGGCATCACTGGGTTGCCAATCGAGCTCGACGCCCGAGGCTTCTCCCAGCAACTCGGGCGGCAGCGCTAGCATTCCAAGTAGCTCAGGCAGTGCGAGCGGCAGCGCTAGCAGTGCGAGCGGCTCCAGCAGCCCTAGCCCTGCCGCAATCAACAACGATCCTTCAGCGATCCTTAGTTACGCGCCAATGCAGGCGATGACGCTCGATCCAATCAAGATTGGCGCCAGCGATCGGACGATCATGAACGCGATCTACGACACCCTGGTGTTTCTTGACGACAACGATCAGCCGATCCCGGGATTGGCGATCAGCTGGAGTAGCCCGGACCCCGCCACATTTGAACTGAAACTACGGAACGGCGTGGTATTCCAGGACGGCACGCCCTTCAACGCCGATGCAGTCAAGTTCAATCTCGATCGCGCCATGAGTCCGGAGTCGATGATCAAGGCCAGTCTCGCTCAACTGAAGGCGGTTGAGGTGGTGGATCCTTACACTGTCCGGCTAAGGCTGAACTCTCCCTTGCCGGGAGCGCTACCGGCCGCCCTCGCCGGACAAGCTGGCATGATGGCGTCTCCGACGGCTGTGAAGAACGCCGGCAGCAGCGATGCCTTCTCGCAGCACCCTGTAGGCGCGGGCATGTTCAAGCTGCAGGGGAATTGGCAGCCTCGCACGTCGGCCAGCGTGCGTGCCTGGGACGGCTATTGGGACAAGAAGTCGCAACTACTGGGCGGCATCGACTTCAAGGGGATCTCACCGGACGCCTATCTGAATACGTTGCAGGCCGGCGACGTCGACATGAACAGCGATCTGGACGAGACCATGGCGGCGACCCTTCAACAGAATCCCAGCTTCCGGACGAAGATCAGTCCGTCGTCCAGCGTCAGGACCTTCTTCATGAACCCTACGTTGGCGCCTTTCGACAAGCTGGAGATACGCCAGGCGATGGCATACGCGATCGATCGCGAGTCGATCGCCAAAGCCATGACCAATAGCATGGGTCAGGCGGCCTGGGAGTTCTGGCGCAAAGAGGACATTGCGTATAACGCCGATGTGGCCAATCGCTACTCGTACGATCCCAACCAGGCCAAGGCGTTGCTGGCCCAGGCCGGTTTTCCGAACGGAGTCTCCTTTCACGCCGTCATCGGCCGCATCAACACCAGCTACATCCGCTTCGGAGAGTTGGTCCGGGCGCAGATCAAGCAGGCCGGGTTCGATATGACCCTTGATCTGGTGGATCCGGCTCAGACGACTGTCCTGCTGTGGAGGGCTGGACCAACTGGGCGCGGGACCGCGCAGGCGTCTCCGCTGCAGGGAGGTGGCGCCGAAGATCCGGATGTGGTCTTGCGTCAGTCGTTCCTCAAGGACTCGCCGGCCAATGCGGGCGGCTACGAGCCTGAGGGATTCCGTGCGCTGGTCGATCAGGCCGTCTCCACCGTTGATGTGCCAGAGCGTAAGGCCGCATACCAGGAAGTAACGAGGACGATCCAGGAGCAGGTCCTGCCGGGTGTCCCGGTTTACTTCATCAGCGACGCCACGGGCTACGCGAACTATGTCGGCGGCGTCACCAAGGCCATGCCGCACGCTCGCCAGACGTACAGGGGACTCTACATCACCAAAGGGAAGATGCCAGCAGACGACGCCAGGCGGTAGCATTGCCATCGCACGCTATCTGGATCCGCTGCACTACGGGGAGCAAGTCACCGAGCTCGAGTAGGAGGAGGCTGGGCTCGTCTTGCAGCCGATCGAACTCAGGATACTCGCCCGTCTCGGATGGCCTTCACCGCCGCCTGGGTACGGTCTGACACTCCTAGCCTGAATATGATGCTCTGCACGTGCTTCTTGGCGGTCTCTTTGGATATGGACAGGGCTTCCCCGATCTGCTTGTTGGTGCACCCTTCCACCAACAGGCGGAGCACCTCCTTTTGGCGGGGCGTGAGGGGGGGGAGCATCCGTTGTTGGGCCGTTTGTATGTCCGCCAGCTCATCGTCAGAAAGGCTAGGTCGAATAGGTGGTCCGAGAGGTGCATCCTCCCAGGGGAGGGTTGACTCAATCAGTAGCCCTCCTTTTCTCGCCGTACGAATAGAGTGGATCAGCCGGTCTTCGGAGACGGTGCTGGGGATGTACCCGCTGGCGCCTGCGCTGATGCCTGCCCGGATGAAGTGCGCCGCGGTAGAACCATCCTCGTAGGTGGCAAACACGATCACTGCGGTGTCGGGAGATGCGTGTTTGATACGCCGAATGGCGTCCAGCGTATCCATGTACCGGGCGTGTAGCCCCGCGAGTACGACATGCGGACGATGCTCGACAATCTTCTCCAGAACCTGTAGATTGTCATGTGCCTGCCCCACCACCTCGATGTCCTCCACCGTTCGGAGCATGCTTAGCAGTCCTTCCCGAACCACCGCGCTCTCATGGGCCAGCAAAACTCTGATGAGCTCCACGTGATGATCTCCCCCTCCGCAAACTGCAGAATACTCCATTGTCCTGCCGTTTCTGGATTGGGCCGCGCTGTTAAGGTACGGCCGACCTTGGATCAGCTCAACTGTACACAAAGGTCCCTTATGCGCCTTCGATAGGCAGTATACTTCATCGTACCTCATTGCGCCCAGGCGTGCAACCCCCGTAAAGGTTGGTCCAAATGGGTACCTCTCCATCAAGAAAACGGACCGCGGGAGCATCGGAAACAGCGGTCCAGGGGTCCTGAGGGTAGACCATAACGGGGTACGCCGTAAGAGGCGGGCTCATGTGAGCAGTCCATCGGAGGTACGCTGCGAGCAAAAATTACCCCTATAGGTGCTGCGGAGTCAACGCAGGCGGTTCTATAATTCGACATAGATGGCATGCACACGAGGGTAAGAGATGTAGCTTGGATTTCGGTCATGCCCGCTGTGTATGCCGGATAGAGGTCACCATGCGATCCTGGTACGTTGCCAAGACCAAGCCGCATAGGGAGGAGCAGACCTCAGCCGTTCTGGAGCAGAGAGGATTGGAGGTCTATCTTCCACGCATAGCTGTCTGGACCGGCCGGCAGCCGGACAGTGGAACGACGTGCAGCGTTTCGACAAAGCTGGAGTGCCTCTTCCCAGGCTATCTGTTCGCGCGCCTGGACGTCTCCTCTCCTGAGTGGGTATTGGGACGTTCTGCGCCAGGCGTTGCATACTTCTTGGGCATCGACGGACGGCCATCCCCGGTACCAGACGAGCTGGTTGAAGGTGTGCGGCAACAGGCTGGAGCCCAGCAAGGGCAAGAAGGTCCTCCTACCTTCCGCTCTGGCGATCGCGTGGTATTCACGTCGGGACCACTGGCGGGACTGGAGGCAGTGTTCGGTGGCATGCTTTCGCCCGCCGGCCGCTCGCGGGTCTTTATTCAGGTTCTTAGCCGTTTCATTCCTGTCGTAGTGTCCGCCGAACTGCTACGCCGGGTGGGCTGAGTCTCGAGTCCAATTGACTCAGCTTCCCGTTTTCGTGCAAGAGAACGGGGAGATACGATCCGCCGCGGTCTTTCACAAGCTGATGGACGATGTAAGGGTTCCTAGAATTACGGAACGCTGAAAGGGCGGTAGCCTGGCTTCCACATCCAGCCGATCTTCCTGGTCTGATAGCACGTACATCCACACGGAACACGGAGGGGCCATCTGCAACTGCATAGGAGCAACCAATGAACATGCACGCCTACTACCGGGTATTCTGGAAACGTCTGTGGCTGATTCTGCTAGCCAGTTTGATAGGACCGGGCGTCGCCCTCTTCGTCACTGCCAACCTGCCTCCCAAGTACGTCACCACAGCCACGCTAATGCTCAATCCTGCCAACCCGAACCTCTTGCTGCCCTACCAGGTATCAGCTTCGACGGTTGAGGCCCTATCCAATACGTACAGTCAGTTCATGAAGACACGCGCCTTCGCCACCCTCGTGAGTGATGCGTTGAACGATGGCACAACTGTGGAGCAGGTTCTCGCGTCGTTGTCTACACAATACATAGGTGGCACCCAGTTCTTCAAGATATCCGCGACGGCAACTTCACCGGAGACAGCTCAGAAGCGGGCTAACACGGTCGCTCAGGTCTTCATTCAGGAGAACGTAGCTCGCCAGAAGGCGCGGCAAGAGCAAATGGCGACGCAGCAGAAGGCGTCCGACAGTGCTACTGGCGCGCAACAGCAGAAGCTGACCCTGCTGCAGAAGCTAGAGGATGAGCAGAAGTATTACGAGGCGCAGACGGCCGCTCTTCGGGGAAGAATCACCGGACTGGAAGCTCAGCCGTTCTCTGACACGCAGCAAAAGGACCTATTGTCCACTCGCCAACAACTGATCGACGTCGAGAACTTGCAGATGAAGGTGATTACCAGCCTGGTGGAATTGCAGTCCAAGCAGTCCACCACCAGTGCCCCCATCGACACGGCCGTGGTGATTGACGAGGCGCCTCTACCGAGCCATCCGGTGAGCCCCGATCCGCTCCGTAACGCGTTGTATGCGCTGGTGCTTTCTCTCGCCGCTGCAATCAGCGGTGCCTTCTTGCTGGAGCACCTGGACTTCACTTTCAAGACACCAGAGGAGTTGAATCAGGTCTACGGCATGGCGACCCTGGGGGTCCTGCTGCGGATTGGCAGAGAGGCAGGAGCGGCGACCGTGCGAGAGAAGATAGTTAGCAGCGAGCCTCGCTCCTCTGTCGCCGAGGCATTTCGCACCCTGCGTACCAACGTCCAGTTCGCCAGTTTGGAGAAGCCGGTGCGAAGCCTACTGATCACCAGCGCAGCCCCGGCCGAAGGCAAGACGTTCACAGCCATGAACCTCGCTATCGCTATGGCGCAGACGGGGAAGCAGGTCACACTGGTGGACTGCGACCTGCGCCGACCGAGCGTACACAAGCTCTTGGGCTTGTCCAATGATGTGGGGATCACGACACTGGCGCTTGAGAATCAGATGTCGGACGGACATCAGAGGCTGATCGAGACCCTGCAATCTACCGAGGTGGAAGGGCTTAAGGTGCTGACCAGTGGTCCTCAACCGCCCAATCCCTCGGAAGTTCTGGGCTCCAAACGAGTGGAAGAGATACTTCGAGAGTTGCGCGACTCCTCTGATGTCGTGATTATCGACAGTCCCCCGGCGGCGATGGTGACCGACGCGGCGATCCTGGCTACCAAGGTCGATGCCGTGCTACAGATCGTACGGGCCGGAACGACGCGGCGAGACATGGTGGCCAAGGGCAGAGAGAACTTGACCAAGGTGGGCGCGCGAGTGCTGGGACCGGTTCTCAATCGCGTGCAGGCTCGGGATAGCGGTTACCAGTATCGCTACTACTACCGTTACTACCGAAACGCCTGAGCCAAAGTGGCTTGGCGTCGTCGTTGTCCTGCGGGAGGCAGAGGATCGTGGAAATACAATACCATTCAGCGGCCGATGCCGATGACATCGCCATCCGCGGCGGGCGGGCGGTGCGCAACGACTTCCTCATCTTCGGCAGCCCACTCATCGGTGAGGAGGAAGTCGCGGAAGTTGTCGCCACTCTACGCTCGGGCTGGCTCAGCACGGGACCTCGCACCCACCAACTCGAAGAGGACTTCAAACGCTACGTCCGGTGCAAGCATTCCATGGCCGTCAGCTCCTGCACGGCGGGCTTGCACCTTGCCCTGGACGTGGCCGGCATCGTCCCCGGCGATCTGGTGATCACCACCCCGATGACATTTGCCGCCACCGCGAACGTCATCGTCCAGCGTGGTGCGAGGCCGATCTTCCTGGACGTCGATCGCCGCACCATGAATCTCGATCCGAACCGAGTGCTCGATGTAGCTAGAAAGCTGACCAGCGGGCGACAGTCAGCGAGCAGCGGCCGTCTACGGGCCATCATCCCGGTTCATATGGCAGGCCGCCCCTGCGACATGAATGCAATCATGGAGATTGCCCGTAGCCACGATCTATTGGTGATAGAAGATGCAGCGCACGCCATTGAGTCCTGGTATCGCGACCGCAAGATCGGGACGATCGGCGACATCACGGCCTTCAGCTTCTACGTGACAAAGAACGTTTGCACGGGCGAAGGAGGCATGGTCACGACCGAGCGGGATGACTGGGCCGAAGAGATTCGCGTCAAGAGCCTGCACGGAATCAGCAAGGACGCCTGGCGACGCTATTCGTCCGCTGGTTTCCAGCCCTACGAGACGATCTACCCGGGGTACAAGTACAATATGATGGATTTGCAGGCTGCTCTTGGCATCCACCAGCTCGCCCGCGTTGAGGAGAACCTGGGCGTCCGCGAGCGCCACTGGCAGCACTACGATCGGGCCTTCGCTGATCTGCCAGAGGTCATGACTCCACTCGATGAAGCGAACATCCGGCACGCACGGCACCTGTACACCATTCTGCTGGACCTGGACCGCCTGAGTTGCAGTCGCGAAGAGGTTGTCGCGGCGCTCAAGGCAGAAAACGTTGGCACGGGCATCCATTTTACCGCCCTCCACCTGCATCGCTACTATCGGGAGACCTTCGGCTATCGCCGGGGCGATCTTCCCAACGCCGAATGGATCGGTGATCGAACGATCTCCTTGCCTCTCTCGGCGAAACTGACTGATCAGGACGTCGAAGACGTTATCCTCGCGGTGCGCAAGGTGGTGGAAGAGTACCGTCGATGATGCAGGCGAATCATGGCTCTCGGCGTGGCACCAGGGGACCAACATCTGCGCTTGGGCGTGCGCTTATCGTTTCAGTGATCCTGATGGGTCTGGTCTTCTTGTCGCTGTGGATGCTCTGGCCAAGGCTGGTTGGCATGGTCTGGAACAACCTGGGCAGCCTGGCGTTGAGCAAAGCCCTGATTAGCGGCGACGACAGCGGTTTGGAGCAGTCCGCGGGCTACCTGACCAGAGCGGCCGAAGTTGGGAACGGGCGCGCCTTTCGCAACTTGGCTGGGATTCACTTGCGCACTGGCAAGACTGCGGAGGCGGCCCGCATGCTGGAACAAGCGGACGCGCTTGGGGCGGAAGACGAGTCCGCCTATCTACAATTGGGTTGGACAATGTGGAGAGAGGGCGCGACCGAGGGCGCGGCGAATGCCTGGAAGCATTATGTGCGCGGATCCAGGCAACGCCTATACAACATGTTGTGGGCGCTGATGGGCGCACAAGGACCTGGGGGCGATCTGCCGCGGGTCATGATCGCTCTGGCCGAAAACGCCGTGGTCCAGAACCCGACCGAGGCTTATTCCTACGTCCTGTTGGGAGAGATGTACCGCCATTTCGACTACGGTGCATCGGATCGCTGGTTTCAAGAGGCGCTCCAGCGCTCGCCCGACAAAGCAAAAGTGCTGACTAACCTGGCCGAGAATGCGGTGTCGGAGAAGGAGTTCGAGCGAGCCGGGGAGTACATCGAGCGCGCGCTGGCTGAGTATCAAACCGGTCTGCTGCGCCGCCCGGACGATCGAACCATCAAGGCCGAGGTGGAGCGGTTGAAAACGCTGATAGGGAAGATTCCACGGTGAGCAGCACTGCAGACGCGGCGTCGTTGGCTGATGGCGATCAGGCAGGGGATACTCGACAAGCCCGGGCTCCGTACATCGTCATCCGACCTACACGAGGCTGGGCCAGTCTCCGTCTCGGCGACGTGTGGGAGTACCGCGATCTGCTATATTTCCTGCTCTGGCGCGAGGTCAAAGGACGCTACCGTCAGATGGCCCTGGGACCGCTCTGGATCATCATTCAGCCCGTCGTGAACATGATCATCTTCAGCCTGGTTTTTGGAGGACTAGCCCAACTTCCATCCGATGGCGTCCCGTATCCCCTTTTCACATACGTAGCACTCTTGCCCTGGCGCTTCTTCGCCACCGCGACGGGAAGCTCGGCTAATAGTCTGGTAAGTCAGCAGCACTTGATCGCCAAGGTGTATTTCCCTCGTCTGATCATTCCAGTGTCGCTCGTATTGTCGGCCCTTGTAGATTTTCTCGTCTCTTTCGTCATCCTGGTCGGAATGTTGGCCTTTTACCGCATCGCGCCCTCCTGGAGCTTGCTGATGCTCCCGCTGTACACATTGCTGGCTGGTGGCTTTGCCCTCGCTATTGGAATGTGGCTGGCCGGACTCTCCGTCAAGTTCCGTGACGTGGCGCTGGGATTGAACTTCGCGATTCTGGCGTGGCAGTACCTCACTCCAGTGGCCTACTCCAGCAGTCTCGTCCCCGAGCACTGGCGTATGCTGTATCGGCTGAACCCCATGACGGAGGTGGTCGACGGATTTCGCTGGGCGATACTGGGGGTCGGTCAGAAACCCGATTGGTTGCTGCTGGCGATCGCCTTGGCCGTAGGCCTACTATTGATGGCGGGTGCGTATTTCTTTCGCGCCACAGAGCGAACCATCGTGGATGTGCTGTAGTGTTCGACCACAGAGGATACGCCAAGTGTTCTGAGCGCCGCCCCCTGTTTTGTCATTCTGAGCGCCGCAGCGCGAAGAATCTCCTCGTTGGTCGTTCCACCATGGACTGCCTCGCGACTCAAACGCTCCTTGTCCCACCAACGGGGAGATCCTTCGCTGCGGCTCAGGATGACACTCGAGCGTCCGTTGGCGCACTTAGAGCCTTTCAATCCATCGTGGATGTGCTGTAGCCATGTCAGACGTGGCGATTCGGGTCGAGGCTCTGGGCAAGCACTATCGTATCGGAGCATATGGACTGGTAGGCGCTACGCGCCATCGCTTTCGTCGGCTGATCGGTGCACCATTTGGACCGCTTGGTGGATCCCTCCGTGAGCCAACGTCAGACGAAGTCATCTGGGCGCTGAAGGACGTCTCTTTTGAAATCAAGCGCGGCCAGGTTGTAGGCGTGATGGGTCCCAATGGCGCGGGCAAGAGTACCCTGCTGAAGATACTGTCGCGCATCACTGAGCCAACCGAAGGTCAGGCCGAGATCAAAGGTCGGGTAGGCAGTTTGCTGGAGGTGGGCACCGGTTTCCATCCCGAGTTGACCGGTCGTGAGAACGTCTTCCTCAATGGCGCCATTCTTGGGATGAAGAAGCGAGAGATCGACCGCAAGTTTGACGAGATCGTGGCATTTGCAGACGTCGAGAAGTTTCTCGACACCCCCGTGAAGCGGTATTCCAGCGGCATGTACGTGCGCCTTGCTTTCGCGGTCGCCGCTCACCTCGAGACAGAAATCTTGCTGCTGGATGAGGTGTTGGCGGTAGGAGACGCGGCGTTTCAGAAGAAGTGCATCGGGAAGATCGGATGCGTTGCAGATGAAGGAAGGACTATCGTCTTCGTCAGTCATGACCTAGGAGCACTTCAGCGCCTGTGTAAACACGCGATCTGGCTCGATAAAGGAAGAATCGTTTCTCAGGGCGAAACAGCCAGGATGGTCGTCTCTTACCTCAACGCGGGCGTCCAGTGTGCGGAGCAGACCTGGCTCCCCGAGTCACCTGTCAAACTTAGGAACGTCGTTTTGAGAGACAGATACGGAACGGTCCGGACGACTTTTTCGCCCGGCGACGAGATCACGGTCGAGATTCAGTATACCGCGGCGTGTCCTGTAGAAAGTCCGTACTTCTTCATCGCGCTGGGCAACAGCCACGGAGGAATAATCGGTGCGAACATGCTATTGGATGGGCACCGACCGCCTGTCATAGACGGCGATGGCACGATAGCCTGCACGTTCAAATCCGTGCAGCTGTTGCCGCAGATGTACTCTGTCTGGGTGGGAGGGCGGTATGCCAACGGTGTCACACCGATGTTGAAATCATCCGAAGTGGCAAGCATAACTATCACCGGATCGGCAGGTGCTCTTGGAATGGCAGGAGAGCTAGCCGAGGTGACGCTACCAGGCTCTGCCCCAGTGATCGTCCCATATGAATGGCGCTTTCCTGATGGTCGTACTGTTCCTGTCACGGTTCCAACGAAGGGAAAACCGTAGATGCGTTTGCTCGTTTTCGACCATTATTTCGCCCATGACATCGAGGCTCTGGCACACGCGGCGCCATACGACGAGATCGGGCAGCTCTTCGTCACGAGGGTGGTAAACCTTGCACAGTACTACTTCCCACCCGACGCATTCGAGGGTTTGACCGGACCCTACAAACCCGCTTACGTCGCCAACCATGAGAAATGGGCGCGACGTGTGTGCCGGTTGATGGCTGCGATCCGTAGGAAGTTCGTCTTCGACGCGTTTGTGCTCCCTTCCGATACCTATTTCTATATTCGCCCCGCCATTCGTTGGGCACAAGCCAATGGAATACCCTGCATTATCGTTCAGAAGGAAACAAGCGTCTCTCCCTGGACGCTGGATGTGCACTCCACGCAAATGGGTACCTACTACCCGTTTATCGCTGATGCCATGGCCGTGTGTAGTGAGAGACACAAGAGTTTCTGGCTGCGTGCAGGCGCGCCAGCCGAGAAGATATCGGTGACCGGACAACCTAGGTTCGATTTCTATTCTCAGCCCGAGCGGTGGCGACGTTTGGACTCTGTGAATCTGCCCCCCAGCGCTGAACGGCGGAAGACGATTCTGTTCCTGAGTTACGACATCAGGGCATATGTACCCACCGACGATGACAGTGATGTAGCGTCGAGCCAGGGCGGGAGCCCGTTGACATGGGCGTCGTTACACCTGCAGACAATGCAAGCCCTCCTAGATCTGGTGGCATCAGAGCGTTATCGTCTGCTGATCAAGCCTCACCCGCAGCAAAGCGCAAAGCAGATTGCGAACATGAAGGAGCACATCCTTTCGTCCGGGCTCGGATTGGGCAAGGACGTCTTTGTTCTTTCGGAATTGGCCGACGCCAGGCAGCTCATCGTCAATGCGGACGTCGTCGTTGGTTTCCAAACAACAGCGCTGTATGAAGCGATGGCGGCAGGCAAGCCAGTCATCTACACATTCTGGGGAAACGAAGTGAGTACTCTTCAGGACACGCTTCTCCCGTTCCACTCATACCCGGAAGACGTATTGCTATGCGCTCGGTCTGGCGATCATCTCAAGGAGCTGGTGCTGGAGGCCGCCTCCACAAGATCTACTCAGCAACAGATGCGCGCCCGAAAGCTCATCTGTGAGGAGCATCTCGGACCTCTGGATGGTCGCGCAACTCAAAGAGTTCTGCATATGATTCATGAGTTGACGAGTGCGCGTGCGAGCCATAAACCGTCTATACGTGGTAGCGATATCGGTCGACAGGTGATGGAAGGTATGGCACAGGAGGTCCATCACCTATCGGGTGTCATGTCCCGAAACCTATGGCACAGCCTTCGCGCGATGCTTCGTCCAATGGAACACCGGCGAGTGCTATGGCGAATGCATCGCCTCGCGGCCGAAAGGGAACGTCGGCAGGTAGTGGAGCTTGCAGCTGAGAACATTGCGCTATGCAGAACCAAGGTGGAGCGGTTGCCCCGACCATACCGCAAGACCAGGCCGATCGAGCAGCACGAAGGTCCGATAGCTAGGACGAGAGGCTGATCTCAACAATGCTGACCTCAAGGTGCGCCGGTCCGTTCCATCAACCCGTGGTCAAGGCTTTGACGAGCCGAGCAAGGCGTGTCATCAACTGCGCTTACCAGCACGTTGTCCTTCCCCTCTCGGCCAGGGCACACGTGCAGAATTCCGTCAATCACTGGCTACTCGTCATCCAGGAAGCGCTAGGACTACCTATCATTGACGTGGGGCATGACGATCGGTACTTCGGGATATACCAAATCATGCGCCGCAGCCATCCGCCGGCAATGGCCTCTTCAGGTCCCAGAGTATTGATTGTGAGCGCCAACGACAATCCCGACCACGTTGGGCTTCAAAGCATCGTAGCCCATGCGTTGATGCAGCGTGGAGCGAGAGTCCAGATCGCCATCTGCGATGGGAAGCTGCCCATCTGCGACATGGTGAAGGTCACCTCGGCCGGGCTGCCCTGTGAGCGCTGTCTTCGGCAGGCTATCAGACACTGCCAGGAGTTTCGGATTCCATACCATTTGCTAAGTGTATCGTTCCCTGAGTCAGTACCCCACTGCGGAGACAGCTCAATTGGACCGCGGCCAGAGACCGCCGCGGTTTCCGAAACCGCGGCGGTCTTGTCGCGCAGGACACTTCACTCGATGAGCCACGCACTACACGACAACGCGAGCGATGATGCTGCGGCCTGGGCCGGCGGCAAGGTGGGGATGTTGTCCGAGGAGGACTGCAGAGGATTCACGTACAGAGGATTACCGCTTGGGCTTTTCGCCCAGATCTCACTGAAGAGCCATTTTCTGCGCGGCACGGTCTCGACCGAGGATACCAGAACCTTGCCAGCGTATCGTGCTTTTCTGACGACGGGAATGGTTCTCGCGGATGCGTACGAGCGGCTTCTGTCGCAGACGACGCCAGATTCCATTCTTATGCTCAACGGAAAGTACATCACGCAGCGTGTCCCATTCGAACTAGCTCGGCATCGGCACATTCCGGTGGTCACGTACGAATGCGGCTTCCAACGCAATTCAGCTGTCTTCTCGCGCAATCAAATGGCAAACGACTGTGCGCTCGACGAGTGGTGGCCCGCCGTGGCGCGTGTTCCGTTGACTTTGACTCAAGAGGCTAGACTGGAAGCCTATCTTGAAGGGCGGACGCGAGGGGCTCCCCTAGACAACGTGACCTATAATCCTCGCTCCGTCGACGAGCCCACGGTCATCTTGGACCGGCTGAGGTTGGACAAGAACGTGAGGACCGTCAGCCTGTTCACTAATATCCTCTGGGACTCGGCCTGCATCGACAAGGATCTCATGTTTGCCAACATGTTAGATTGGATCGAGAAGACCATCGAGTACTTTGGAGCTCGTCCAGACGTTCACCTCGTGATACGTGTGCATCCGGCTGAGGTAGTGTTACCGGACAAGAGCCTGCAGCCGGTTCACCAGGAGATCGTGCAGAGGATGAAAACCCTGCCACCTAATGTGAGAGTGGTTGGTCCCGAGAGCGATTTGAGTTCTTATGCGCTTGTCGACATGAGCGATCTCGTGCTGGTCTACACGAGCACCGTCGGTCTGGAGGCAGCCACACGCGGCAAGACCGTCCTGGTGGCGGGAGAGACGCACTACCGCGGAAAAGGGTTTACAGTCGATCCGAATACCCGCGAAGACTACTACGCGGCCCTGGCTTATCTGCTCGGGCGACACGGGACCGATTGCGCGAACGAAGTCAGAACGCTTGCTCGTCGTTATGCATACCTACTCTTCTTTCGATTCATGCTTCCGTTCACTCTCTATGATGCGGATGCCTATCCTCGCGTGTTTCGCTTCAAGAGGCTGAGTGACCTGGCGAAGGGCCGAAATGAGGTTCTGGACCTGATCTGCAACGGGATCTTGGACGCACAGCCGTTTCTGCTGTCGGAGTAGGCATGCTCACCCATAGCGCCACTCCTGCCAGCAACATGCCGTTGGTCTCGGCCGTAGTGGTCAACTACAACGCCGACGAAGAAACACGAGATTGTTTGCGCCTATTGCGGCAGACCGACTACCGCAAACTGCGCGTCTATCTGATCAACAACGGCCGCACGGGTGTGACATCGGAAACAGCGCACGCAACGTTTGGGGACGCCGAAGTGCTCCACGCGCCCAACAGAGGTTTCGCGGCCGCCTGCAATCTTGGCATTCAGCGGGCCTTGCGGGAGGGCACAGACTACGTATGGCTTGTCAACAATGACTTAGCTGTCACTCCAACGACCCTGTCCGATCTGCTCGGAGTCGCTGAGAGCGCAGAGAACCTGGCCTGCTGTGGGCCGAAGATCGTGTACCGAGACCGCGCAGATACAATTCAGTTTGCAGGAGGGTTTGCTCGAAAAGACGCCTCCTTCTGGTTCCCGAGAGGTGACTGGGAAAGGGACGTCGGACAGTATGACCATACCGAACAGACCGACTGGATCTCTGGAGCCTGTATGCTGGTAGCCAGACCGGCCTTGAGAGATATCGGACTGCTGGACGAAAGCTACTTTCTCTACTACGAAGACGTGGATTGGTGCGTCCGCGCAAGAAAGCGCCACTGGCGATGCCTATACGTCGGGACAAGCGTAGTAGTGCACAAAGGCGGACTGAGCACACACCCTGTGAGAGCGTATTACTATCCAAGAGCTCACCTGGTTTTCCTGTCCAGACACTACCCTTACCAGGCGTTCCCCGCACTACGCCGCTTTTACAGTCACAACGTGCGTGCGCACGTGAGAGCAAGGGATTGGGTTGGGCTGACAACTGACCTAAGAGTGTGCGTCGGCTTTCTGCGTCAGTTGCCAACGATAGTGCTGAGGCAAATGCGTGGACAGTAGTCTTTCCATCTGCTTCGTCTCCCAGGAGTACCCAGAAGAGACCGGCTGGGGTGGCATCGGCACGTACACGTACGAGATGGCACATGGGCTCGCTCGGGAGGGACATCGGGTAGTAGTCCTGGCCCGCGGCGCGACCCACCGCCGGTATTATGTAGAAGAGGACGGAGTGCACGTTTACCGAACGCTGCCGCGCCTGAATCTGAGCAACGCGCATCTCCTGTGGCGGCTCAACGGTCTGTGGGAAGGCTATCGTCTAGCAGTTGCCATCGCGCTCAGGGAGATCGTTCGGCACCATCACATCGACCTGATCGAGACCCCGGATCTGCACGCGGAACCGGTCTTATTTCGGCTGACCCGTGTCGGCAGACCACCGCTTGTGGTGCGGCTTCATTCAGCCAACTACATGGTCGGAGGGACAGGACCAGTGCATGCGCGACGCAGCCGTCTTGACCGTTGGTCCGAGAAGGTGATGCTACGCCTGGCAGCGGCGATCACCTCGCCTTCCGACGCCGGTGCGAGGCATCGTGATCCGGCCTACTCGATTGCGCGTCGAGGCTATCGTGTCATCCCGAACCCCGTTGACACGAGCCACTTTCGCCCAGTGCACTCTCCTGAAGACGACAGCAATGCGGAGGTGCTTTTCATGGGTCGTCTGGAGCCGTTGAAAGGGATAGATGTCCTCTTGAGAGCGCTGCCCCTCGTCTGCGAAAACATGCCGGAGGCGAGGTTTACCGTTGTCGGTGCCGGGATGGGCAAGTCCACTGATTCGATAGCCGAGCAGAACGCAATGAGTTTGGCCTGTGGCGACTTCGCCGACCGCATGCGAGTCCTGTCCCGCGTGCCGCACGGGGAACTGCCTGCCATTTACGCTCAGGCCGCGGTCTGTGTGGTGCCATCGCGCTGGGAGCAGTTCGGGTATACGTGTGCCGAGGCGATGGCGTGTGGGAGGGCCGTCGTAGCCTCTCGGATCGGTGGCCTGGCAGAGTTGATCGAGGACAGAGTCTCCGGACTCCTGGTGGAGCCCGGGGACACGGACGCGCTGGCAGAGGCCGTTGTCCGGCTTCTGGGCGACACCGAGCTTCGCGAGGAGATGGGACGGGCCGCCCGCCGACGCGCGGAGACGATGTTTGCTACTGGAGTAGTGGCGCCACGGATGGCGGAGTTCTATCGTGGGGTTCTAGGGACTGTATGCGGCTCAGTGTAGTTGTTCCGGTCTACAACGAGGAAGCGGTCGTACTGAGCTTTCATGCGCGCCTGGCGGGCGTGCTGGACGGAGTGCCCTGCGCGTGGGAGATTTGCTACGTGGACGACGGCTCGACGGACCAAACGGCAGAGATGATCCGGCACATTATGAATGCTGACGCCAGGGTACGTCTGCTCCAACTTAGCCGGAACTTCGGGCACCAGGTTGCTCTCACAGCCGGCATGGATCACGCCGACGGGGACGCCGTGATCACCATGGATGGGGATGGTCAGCATCCTCCCGAGCTTATTCCTGAGTTGCTGGCCCTCTACCAAAAAGGCTATGACCTTGTCTTGACCCAGCGCCGAGCCGACAAGGATGCCGGACTGATTAAGCGGCTGACGTCCAGGGGGTTCTACTGGCTGATCAACCGGCTCAGTCAAACCTACATCTTGCCTGACTCGGCCGATTTCAGGCTCATGTCGCGCGAAGCGGTATTGGGGCTGCGTCAAGTGCGCGAACAGCATCGCTTCCTGCGAGGGATCGTGACGTGGATGGGATTCTCGTGGGCGGTGGTCCACTTTCAGGCGCAGCCACGCCTGGCGGGATGCTCCAAGTACTCGTCGCGTAAGATGCTGGAACTAGCCGGCAATGCCGTTTTCTCTTTCTCCACCGTGCCGCTCAGGCTTGCCATCTGGATGGGATTTATACTCCTGTTCTTTTCGGCGACAGAGGTTGCATGGGTGCTATACCTGATCAGCGTTGGGAGGCAGGCAGAGTTGGTGCCGGGTTGGACGTCGCTGATGTTGGCCCTGCTGGGGATAGGCGGTGTTCAACTTGTTCTCCTGGGTCTGGTCGGTCAGTACGTCGGGCTGATCTTTCAAGAGACGAAGAAGCGTCCCCTGTATTTTCTGAAGCCACAGCCTCGCCGCGGTGCTGCGGCGGAAACAGTGGAGATAGAAGAGAACCTTCGTGTCTGATTCGAAGCAGTTCTTCTACACGGGAATCGCGGCGCAGTTCGACGCCGTGATGAACCGCTACGACCTGGAACGTCGTCTAGAGGTCATCTACGGGAATTTCCTGCCACAAGATCTGGAAGGGCAATCGCTGCTAGACGTGGGATGCGGAACCGGGTGGTTTTCGAGATGGGCTCTGACCCGCGGCGCGACGGTCACCAGCCTAGATCTGGGCGCGTCGCTGCTACGCCAGGCCCTGTCGAAAGGTCCTGTCCGGGCTGTTGTTGGAAACGCTCTGTCCCTACCTTTTGCGGACGCCTCTTTTGCCATCGTCGTTTCGAGCGAGGTCATCGAGCATACGGTAGACCCGGCAATGGCCATCGTGGAAATGGCGCGCGTGCTAAGGCCAGGAGGTGTGCTCGCCCTTACCTGTCCCAATCGTCTCTGGCAATGGAGTGTGCTGCTGACCGGCTTGCTACAGTTGAGGCCGTACCGCGGGTACGAGAACTTCCCCGGCTATGGCGAGCTGGAGCAAATAGTGCGCGAGGCTGGCTTGCGGCTCGTGAGACATCAGGGATTGCATCCCTGGCCATTTCAGGTCAGAAGGCTTCAATCTCTGTCCCGACGGATAGACACGGCTTTTGGCGCTGGGCGTCTCGGTAGCTTGATGATCAACCAGGCCATTCTAGCCAGCAAGCCTGATCCGGGTTGACGGGAATCATGGCGAGACCAAGAGGGAGTCGCGGCAGTCCGACAAGCTCGTCATCCTGGAAGCAGCCGTCAAGCTTCGCCGTAGGGCATCGGCGGTTTGCGTTGATTAGTGCAGGTCTCCTGGTTGGGCTGCTGGCTCTGGCCTTCGGGATACACGCTGGAGATATTGGGTACTTCGTCGACGATTCACTTTTCGCGCAGTTGTACCATTTCGGCGGAGCCGGGGCGCTTGTCGAGGCCATGACGACCGCCCGAGTGCTGACCGCGATCCCGTATCTGCTGCGCTTCGAGTTGCTTGGTTTGGGAGCGTTTGGCCAGCAGCTGGCGAATATGCTAGTGCATAGCGCCAGCGCGGGTTTGTTCCTAGTCTTGCTCACTACGCTCCTGCCGCGGCACAACCATTTCTGTCTGCTAGTGACCGCGCTTTTTGTGGTGTATCCCGTCGTCGCCACGCATCTCTGGGGCGCTTTCATCGGCGCGAGCGCATCAATGCCTATACTACTGCTGTCCATGGCCGCTATGGTTTTCGCCTTGAAGAACGGTCAGGCGCGTGGACGTATCACCTGGCTACTACTGGGACTATCGCTGACGCTGGCCCTGGCCGCACATCTGATGTACGAGCTCTACTTCGGACTCGAGCTGGCTCGCCCACTGTTGATCTTGAAGCTCAGCAGGAGGCATTTCTCGCGGCTGAGGGCTCAAATGCGATGGACGCTGAGGCAGAGCCTGCCGTTCATGGGCGTATGGATCTTGTTCCTTGCGTGGCGCTTGCGTCTTGGTCCGCTGGTGTTGGGTGACTACAAAGTTAGTGAGTGGGCCAAGCCCTCCGGGGGCGATCTGGTATCCAAGCTGCTAAGGGGCTACGTGGAGCTGCTCCCCAACGCCTGGCGCTTTCGACTGGAAGAGCTGGTGACGCGGAACGAGGAATGGACGCCGTGGTTGGTGGGTGTTGCCGCGGGAGGACTTGTCGTGACGGCTGGGCTGCTAGTCCTACTGCGATCCACGAGCCATGCGCCGGATGGAACGCGATTGGCAGCACTCCCGGGAGAAGAGAACGATCGACTCAGGATAACCTCCGAGTATGCGCTGATCTGTGGGTTCGGATTGCTTGTCACGGGGCTGGGCTTCATGGTGCTTCTGCCGACAACCTACGGCTTCGATCGCTACTTCTCGATTCAGTCCAGAGTGCTATATGGTGCAACGCTGGGGGCTTCTCTCGCGACTGCTGCTGGCATCAGCGCGTGTGCCCACCTGGTCACAAAGCGACCGTGGATTGTGGTCCTGAGCGTCGTTGCTGTCATGATCGGTCTGGCCAGCGCGCGTCATTATCTCAACCAGTTGGAGGCGGTACGCGCGACTGAGATCCAGCGAGCCGTGCTCTGGCAGCTAGTATGGCGCGCGCCTGCCCTGAGGACAGATACGTACCTGATCGTATCTATCGATCCCGACAGAATCGGTGAATGGAAGGTTCTAAATACGCATTTCGAGATCGTGGGGGATCTGGCGTTGGTTTACGAACAGGACAGAACCGGCGACGTGTTTGGATCAGAGTTTCTATCGCCCGATGCGATCGAGCGTCTGGGAGCCACTGGACTCGCGCATGTCGATCGAGCCAAAACAGATCCGGTCTCCTTTGATCGGCTACTTGTGATTCGTTACGAACAAGGCTGTCTCAAGGTGCTGAGCCCTCGAATGCCTCTACCCGATCCCGCGGAGGGCCCTCTGAGGCGGATTGCGGTCTACTCCAATCCTGACAATATCGTGCCAGAGCCCGAGGGCAAGGTGTACCCCGCTCGCGCGGCAGTCCTTGGCAAGGAGCCCACTCATGGATGGTGCTACTATTACGAGAAGGCCAGTTGGGCTGCCCAGCGCGAGGAATGGGATGAGGTGGTCCGGCTGTATGACGGCGCGCGTGCCCTGGGTCTCGAGCCGGTTGATCCAGTTGAATGGCTGCCGTTAGTGCTCGCTCACGACATGCGCGGATCATACGCTGAGGCCGGGGAGGTTGCCAGCGGCATCACAGAAGCGGCTCCAAATATCAGGGAGACGGTTGCCCGCCACCTGGAGAGACTATCCAACGAATCTGACCGAGGCGGCAACGCACGGCTCGCCGTGGAGCTCAATGTGCAGGCTGCTCTGGTGCGCCCGTGATGGGCAACCTCGGTGTCGGCTCACGCCCCGGAGGGCCCCTGGCGTCGTCGTGCGTGTGCACACACAACCGGGCCGAACTTTTGAATGCCATGCTGCCGCATCTGCTAGCTCAGCGAGTTCCCCAGGGCGTCCATGAGGTCATCGTCGTCGACAACGCTTCGACAGATGACACGCGCCGGATCGTACAGCACTGGCAACGATCGTACGCGAATCTTCGCTATGTCTCGGAGGCGAGCCTTGGCATAGCGGTGGCTCGCAACACGGCCCTCGCTAACTCCCAGGCAAGGTACATCCTGTTCTTCGATGACGATTGCTTCGCTTCCCCGGGCTGTGTGGAGAGCCTGCTACAACCTTTTCGATCAATGCAGCCAAGGCCCTCGGCGGTCATGGGCAAGATCCAGTTGCTATGGGATGGGGGGCGTCCACGCTGGTATCCTCCCAAATACGAGACGCTGTTGGGACGCTTCGACTTTGGCGACGCTGCCCGGTGGCTGGATCCGAACGAGTATCTGCTCACCATGGCAGTGGCCTTCGACAGACAAACGCTCGTGGAGGTGGGCGGTTTTCGTCCTGACATGAGTCACCGTGGCCGCGCCATGGTATACGGCGACGATACAGAAGTGCACGGACGCTTGCTGCGCCAGGGTGCGCGGGTCTACTACGAGCCCAGGGCCCAAGCGTCGCATTGGGTATCTAAGGTCAGACAGAATAAGGCCTGGCTGGTAAAGCGCCTCTATGGTGACGGACTCTCGCAAGTGCTGCTCCAAAGATACGAATTGAGCAGAACCCAACAAACGAGAATGATCCTGTACGATCTCCGACAGTCGATGGAGGCCTGTGGACGCTGGCTGCGCGCCGCCCTGCAGTCCCGAGAAGAAGACAAGCAGGAGTCCTTGTTCTTTCTCGCACAACGGCTCGGACGGTTGGTCATGCGAGTGCAACTGCTGGGAAACGCGTCGTTTCGGGTTCCCACAGAGTAACTGGGCATCTCCCGGTGGTTCCAACCTAGTGTTCGACCACAGAGAAGACGCTATCTGTCATTCTGAGCGCCGCGGCGCGAAGAATCCGTATCCCCAGGGCGCGGATTCTTCGGCGTGCGCGCCTCAGAATGACAAAACCAGTGTGGTCGAACACTAGTACCACACGAATTCCAGGTAGGAAGGAAATGGAGCGCTTGGTCTCCGTACTCCGATTGCGCGTGCTCCCAGCAAATGTTTGGCTGGGAATCGGGTTGGCTGCGCTTTCCCTGGGCTTGACGGTGCTCACCTGGGACCGGGTCACCTGGTGGACCGCTGATAGCTTTCAGTATTTGCGACTGGGAGAGAACCTCCTGGGTGGGCGCGGTCATGTGACCTTGGAAGGAACGTTCAATGCCTTCTTTCCACCTGTTTACCCGCTGGCATTGGGGCTTCTCGATCTGGTCGTGCATTCGCCAGAAGCCAGTGGACGCGCTGTCTCTGCGGTTGGCTCGGCCGTCTCAGTTTGTATCGTCTTCTTGGTCGCTCGTCGCTGGTTCGCTGTTCCAGTCGCTTTGTTAGGCTCGGTTCTCTACCTCGGGCTGCCCCTCAGGATCTGGAGCTCCAGTTGGGTTATGACCGAGGGATTGTACACGGGCCTCGTCTGGGGGGCAGTTCTGCTCGCCCTACGCTCCAGCCCAGTGGCGATGCTCCTAGCGGGATGCCTTGTCGGGTTGGCATTCCTGGCAAGACCTGAGGGGTCCCTCTACCTCCTGGTTGCGCTCGGACTCAGGATACTGGCGCGGCCCTCGAGCATGACGTCGCTTATGCGGCAGAGCCTGCTCATGGTCGGTGCCTTCAGTCTGGTCGCGTTGTCCTATTGGACCTACCTGTACACGCAGAGCGGCCAGTGGACGATAGCCGGCAAGCTAGAGTTCAACCTGGCCTGGGCGCATGCTGTAGATGAGGGCTTGTCTTTGGCCGACATCGTTCGCTTCGATGAAACGGCACTGCGGCCGATGCTGCCAGACCATGCCGTTTCCGTGGCCGACATCGTTTCCCGGTATCCACGAAACGTAGCAATGGAACTCGAGCGACTGAGCTACCTGATGGGACCCAGTTGGCTAACTCTCGCCTTGCTGGCGTTCGGTGTCCTCGGGATAATCGGCATCTCACCGGCAAGGCAGAAACCCATCCACCTATGCGAGCAGGGGTTGCTAATCTTGCCGCTGCTTGTCTTGCCTTTTCTGTTTATCTCCGACCGATTCCTGCTTTCGTCGCTGCCAGTCTTGTGCCTCTGGCTGGGATTGGGCATGCTGGAAATGGGTCGCTGGTGCGCGGACCGGCTTGGCGCCGGATGGTGGGGAGGAGCATCAGCCGTTGGGCTGGCGACGATCGTCCTGACGGCGTATACGGCTCGGGTGGTCGCCGTTCGCCCACAATCGCTCGCTCTCGAAACCCAGGTTGGACAGACTTTGCGCGACTACGTGACCGGCGGGGAACGAAGCCGCGTGGGGGTGATGACGTCGGATCCCGCCATCGCCTACTTTGCCGGTCAGGATTGGATGGCTCTGCCATCGACCGACTTGGACCATGCCTTGCGCTACGCTGAGAAACTAAAAGCTGACTATGTTGTGCTGCGGGACAGCGACCCCGCTTGGCTCCAGTCAGAGGGTCTGTGGCGTTCGTCTCTGACCTCATTCCGCGTGATGCCTACGCGCTTGTCTTCCCAGACCACGTCTGTCCGTATTCTGCGAATGTCGACACGGGAGGAGCAATGATGGCGTACAAGAACAATCCGGTCGCCGCATCTTCTGTGCGCCTGGTCAATCTCACGGTAGGCATACTGCTGCTACTGGCGGCCGGAGCCAGCACCCTGGCGATCTGGTCTGAAGCGCAGTACTTTTTCGGTGACAGCGTGAGATACCTTCGTCTGGCTGGAGATATCTGGAATGTCGACGAATGGACCATTGGCAACCGTCCCATGTATGCCCTTCTGGTCTTCTGGATCGGCTCGCTAGTCGACAACTTCGAGCTTGGAGGACGTCTGGTTTCTCTCATAGCAGCTAGTTTAGCGGTGGTTCCAGCCTATGTCCTTTTTCGAGGCTCGTTGCCCTCTGCCTGGGCAGTGACTGCGGCCGCTCTGTTCGCCCTTAACCCTGTGCGATCCTGGAGCGGCCAGTGGATCTTGACCGAGGGAGTCAACCTGCTTCTAGTTCTGACCGCCACCGCTCTCTGTTTCGGCCCCGTGAGCAAACGTCGCTGGAGCTGCGCCGCGGCAGGGCTATTCTACGCGATGGCCGTTCTCACGCGCCCAGAAAACGTGGTGTATCCCATGGTGGCAGCTGCCCTTCTCTTGTTTCAGCGACGCCGAGCGGACATCGGTCGTCGATTTGTCGTTTTCGCCGTGGTACTTGGTGCAGTACTGCTTCCACCGACGATGGTTGCGGGACGACAAGGGGCATCGTTCGTGTCGACCGCTGTAACCGGTCTGGCGGATTCCGACGTGAATTTCTCGCTTCGAACAAATGCGTCTGCGGCGAGAATATCAGTTGGTGCGGACGGCGATGTGGAAACAGTTGGGCCGGATTTGACGCTTGAAGGTGTAATGCATCGGTACGCCTATTTCGCGTCCCAACTAGTGAGCCGAATCGTGTATTTGTCTGCGCCAGCATTGGTGGCGCCCGTGCTGCTATTGCTAGGATGGCTATCTGCCCTGGCAATTGCCAGAGACGGAGGAATACAGAGGTTCAATAGCAGCGCCTGGCAGATCGTCTTAATTAGCCGTGCCCTTGTTCTACCGCTTTTTTGGATCGAAGATCGCTACTTGCTGGTTCTTCTGCCGCTCACTTCTTTTTGGATCATCCTTGGCATTCGTAGCATCAACAAATGGATCGGCACCATGTGGTCGCGGAGGTCTGGTCAAGCGCTCGCACTTGTACTAGTCGTGGCGGTCGCCGCGTCCTTCGCGTCTCGCCTTGTCGCGGCAAAGCCGGCAGAGGATCACTACGCTCTGGAGCGGGAGGCGGGGCGCTGGCTGGCAACGTCAGGACAGACGCCCGGTCTGATCCTGTCCATGTCGCCTGTCCTTGCCTACTACGCTGGAATGGAGCACGAATGGTTACCTGACGGAACACCGGAGGCGATTTATGACTGGGCCTGCGGGCGACAGGTACGCTATGTCGTGGCTGATCAGAGCGACTTCAAGACTCCACTGACGGAATCACTGATATCAGGCAGCCCCCCGTCCGAATATCTTTACATATATAGCGCCATGGAGGGACAACGCGTCTTGAAGCTCTTTGCGCTGAAGTGTGTGAGAGGATGACGCAGCGCCTACACACCCGCTCGAAAGCTTGGGTTCGATCGCGAGCATCGCTAGCTTCCGGCGTGGGTGGATCACATCCGTGAACCTCTGCTTTCTCTCGCTGGATTACCCTTCGGATCACGGAGGAGGCGGTGTTGGAAGCCAGGTGCGCACCATGGGGCGAGTGCTGGTCCGCGCAGGACACCAGGTGACGGTGATCGCCTTGGCCACAGCCGGTGAGCCCGCGACAAGCGATGATGCCGGAATCAGGGTGCATCGGGTGCGTCCCGGCAATCTCCACTGGTACATCTACAGAATGCCTGGTATCGGTGACTTGATCAGTCTGTTCGTTCGGGAGCTGGAGTACTCGTCTGCGCTGTATCGTCAGGCTTTGTCTCTGCATCGCCTGTATGCCTTCGACCTGATTGAGGGAACCGAAACCGGTGCCTTCTGGGTTGCGCACCGGCTGAAAGAGGTGCCCCTCGTCATACGGCTGCACGGCGAGCACTACACTCTTCACAAGTACACTCCGGACCTGACGCTGACCGCTGGAATTCGTCTGAGCCGTCTGCTGCAACGGATGTCAATGCGCCGGGCTCGCTTGCTGATCTCGCCTAGTCGGGCGCACGCTAGAGAAGTTTCGACCGAGCTCGGTTCCAACTGTCCTCCGGTGGAGATTATTCCTAACTGCGTGGAATCGCCACGAATATTGCGGTACGACGCCGAGGGAAGAGACGATGCCACAGTGCTATTTGCCGGACGCCTGGAACAATGCAAGGCTGTTCCGGTGCTTCTAGCCGCAGCCGGCCACGTTCTGCGAGAGTGTTCCAGTGCGCGCTTCGTGCTGGCAGGAGCGCCGCATCCAACCTTGGCTTCTGGCGAGATCGACGCGTTGATCCGGCATCACGCTCTGGACGGCCATATTGAGTTGATTGGTCACGTTCCTCGGGAGCAATTGGACTGGTGGTACCGGCGAGCCACCATCTGTGTGCTGCCGTCCTACTACGAGACCTTCGGCATATCGGCTTTGGAAGCCATGGCCAATGGCGTGCCCGTTGTGGCCACAAGCGTTGGCGGACTACCCGAGGTCGTTCAGCATGGCGTCGTTGGATTGCTGGTCGCACCAGGCAATGCCCCCGCGTTGGCCGAAGCGATTCTGCGACTGCTCAAAGATCCCGAGACGCGGCGACAGATGGGGCTGGCAGGACTGACGCGCAGTCGCACCGACTTCGATGCACTTGGGACTACGGAGAAAACGGTGAACGCTTATGGCCGGATCCTTGGCCGCTAGCGAAGCGATCACGCGAGTGTGATTGCAGCCAGAGAGGATCGTAGGTAGAGCCATGTCTCCAATCTTGCACTCTGTTTCTTGCCCCGTCTGTGACGGCGATGTGCCGAAACGCCTCGGTTTGGCGGAGACATCGGAGAAGACCCGTGATTTGGGTATTGACGGTGTGCATGTTGTCCGATGTTTCCGCTGCGGCCTCTTCTACGCGGATCCGATGCCGGCATGGACAGTAGCCGACCTCGCGGCGCTATATGATCATGACTATTATCCTGCCATGACGGCTTGGTGGGAGAACATCAGGGCCAGGGTCAACCCTGTACGCAGACTTGGCGCCTTGCAGCACTATTGCGGTAGTAGCATCTCACGCTTCCTGGAGGTCGGTTGTGGGCCCGGCTATGCACTGAAAGAGGCTCTGAGACGTGGATGGCAAGCCTACGGCCAGGACGTTTCGCCGGTGGCTTCAAGCGTCGGGGCAAGCTTGGGGATCGATGTGTTCATCGGGCCGCTGGAGCAAGGTCCCTATGCCGATTCGTCTTTCGATGCGGTGTATCTGGACAGTGTCATCGAGCACCTCCCCACGCCAGTGGCTTTTCTCCGAGAGCTCTGGCGCTTGCTTAAGCCCGGAGGATGTGCCTATATCGTGTGTCCGAACGCCGATTCGCTTGCCTCTGTCTTCATGGAGTTCTGGGCCAGATTAAGGTCAAGCGATCGGTCGGCAAGGATCTGTCCACTGCGCCCTCCGTACCACGTCGTTGGCTTTGGTCCCCACGCGATGCGCTGGGCCGCAGAGCGCGCTGGCTTTGCAGTCGTCCAGATCTTGGTTGACAAGGACTACCAGACCAGGCGTTTCTCACAGAGGCTGATGGCAAGCCGTCCGCCAGGATTGCGGGCTGGACTGAAACAGGCGGGCTGGACGGTAGTATATTGGCTGGGGGAGCGGGCTGGCCGTGGGATGAACTTGGAAGCGATCCTGAGAAAGCCGAATACAGGCGGGAGGTCTTGTTGCACATCGGATTTCTCTCGATAGAGTCCCCCATCGACGCTGCGCGCGGTGGCGGCATTGCCGCCTACCTGCGGGCTCTTATCCCACCGCTGATTGAGTCCGGGCACCAGGTGACGGTGATCGCCAATGCGCGTCGGACCGGAACTCATCGCGCGCATGATGGGAAGCTGGTCGTCATCCATCTGCGCTTGCCCAACCTGCACTGGTACATGGCCAGGGCTACCCCGTGTCTGTGCAGTCTGGTGCTGCCGCTGAGGCAGATAGAATGGTCGCTTGCGTTTTACCGCATAGCTCGGGGAGTATCGCAGAGAAACCCGCTCGCTGTTCTAGAAAGCACTGAGACTGGGGCGCTATTGCTCGCCATGTGCCCACTGGCGCCTTTAGTCATTCGATTGCACGGAAGTGACTACCTCTTCCGCAGGCACACTGCTGAGTCCTTGCACTTGGGGGTCAGGTGGAGCCATCGTCTTGAGCAGAGCGTGCTGCGGCGAGCGCAGGCGGTGACCTCGCCAAGCCGGTCTCAGGCACAAGAGATGTCTGAGCTACTGCATTGGCCGGCAGACCGAATCCATGTGATTCCGAATCCCATCACACCGGAGATGCTGGCCCAAGCCGATGTTTGTCAGCCGACCCTCGACGTCAATTCAGGGGCGCAGACTGTTCTCTATGTGGGCCGTCTGGCGACAGTCAAGGGGGTGCTGCCCCTGCTCGAAGCGGCGCAGATGGTTCAAGGGATTTCTCCGCTGACGCGCTTCATACTAGTCGGACCCTGGCAGATGCGCGAGACACCAGAGCAACTGGGACTCCAGGGGCACGATTCTCTCGGTGATGGGCGTATCGAGTGGTTAGACCATCTCCCCTGGCAACAGTTGGTCGAGTGGTATCGACGAGCAACTGTTTTCGTGATGCCATCCTACTACGAAACGTTCGGCATCTCCTGTTTGGAAGCGATGGCTTTCGGACTACCTGTGGTAGCCACAACCGCGGGCGGACTGCCGGAAGTAGTGGAAGACGGCTCTACCGGCATCCTCGTGCCGCCGGGGAATTCCCTCGCGCTGGCCACGGCCATCATTCGCTTGCTGGGAAACCCCGGTCTGCGACATGCCATGGGACAATCCGGGAAAGAGCGCGTACGGCGGCAATTCACCGCAGAGCGGGTGCTCGCAAGCACGCTGGAGTTGTATCAGACAATCTCCTCGCGTTCTGCGAGTCTCCCCGCAGGTGTGTAAAATGCTGCGGGCCGTGGCGTTGGATTCGCTTCCCGTGCCCGGCACTTCCGTTGGTCGCCTGTCTTGTCGCTCGTGGGTTGTTACAGAGACATGCGTATCCTGCTAATGCCATCGTCTTTTCCTCCAGTCCTTGGCGGGCTCCAGACGGTTGTCCATACTCTGGCAAAGCATCTGCCCGCTTCAGGGCATGACGTGCTGGTGGTGACCAACCGGTATCCGCGTTCTCTGCCCGGACAGGAAATCATCGACGGTGTGCGAGTGTACCGCTGGCATTTCCTTTCGCCGCACCTGGAGGATCTGATCCGAAGGCGTCCCGACCTTTTTATGGCTTCGCTGTACTTCTGCCCGTCTGTCTTCTTGCGTCTCTACCAACTGATGCGGACGTATCGGCCGGAAGTGATCAACATCCATTTTCCTGACGCCCAGGTCCCCTTCGTGCTCTGGCTAAAACGCTGTTTCGAGTTCCGCCTGGTCGTATCGTTGCATGGACATGATATCGAGCGCTGGTTCGAGACGGGACGGTCGACGAGCGCACTTCCGCCGCATGATGCGACAGGACTGCGACCAGGACGAAACAGCCTGCGCTCTCTTCTCCGACAGGCCGATGCTGTGACCGCCTGTTCTAGGAATCTCCTGGAACAGGCGATTCGACTGGAATCGTCGGTCGGCGAGAAGGGCCACGTCGTCCACAACGGCATCGATCTGGACCGGTTCAAAGATAGCACGTATTTCCAACATCCAAGGCCCTACATACTGTCGCTCGGACGGTTGTGTAGGCAGAAGGGCTTCGACATGCTGTTGGACGCGTTTGCAAGGGTTGCACCCAACCATCCGGGAATCGATCTGTTGATTGCCGGTGACGGTGAAGAGAGAGAGGCACTCCAAGCGCAGGCGCGGCGGTTGGGATTGGCCGGGCGAGTAAGCTTCTTCGGTCGGGCAACGCCGGACGAGGTCGTGCAATTGCTGAACGCATGTCTGTTCGTAGCGGTACCATCGCGCTTGGAGTCGTTCGGTATCGTGGCCTTGGAGGCGCTGGCCGCCGGCAAGGTAGTGCTGGCGACACTGGTTGGGGGACTCCCGGAGTTCCTGACTGGATCCTCCAACCTGCTGGTCGAACCGAAGGTTAATAGCCTTGCCGACGGTCTCAGACGCTTGCTCGAACGACGTACAGAATTGGAGTTAACGGGACGCAGGAATCGGGAGCGGGCGACGTCGCTTACCTGGGCTCGGGCGGTCGAAAAGTACCTGACCGCATACTGCGGAGACTGAGAAACTGGATTACCCTCATCCTGTCCAGGGGAGGTGCGACCGGCCGGGGCCTAGCGGCAGCCTCGCGTGGGGATTGGATGGCGTCCGATGCTAGAAAACTTGGCCGCGTTGCGTGGGCGTTGGTACTCCGAATCGTGGCGTCTTTCATCTCCATCGCGCTTTGAGCAGTACATGCTCCTGATCGGCTTGACGCTTCTCGCAGGCTGGTTTCGTTTCTACCGCATTGATGCCCAACCGCTCTGGGGTGACGAGTACGCGAGTATCCGAGAAGCGCAAAACATTGGCACGAACCCGAACTCGCTCATCTATTTCCTGGTACTTCGTGTGTGGATGGACCTATTGGGGCAAGGCGAGGCCACTCTGCGAATGCCAGCCGCTATTTTCGGCACGCTGGCGGTCCCCGTAACGTTCTGTCTGGGGCGAGAGCTATTCGGCCGCAAGGTAGCGTTGCTAAGCGCGGCACTGCTCGCCACCTCACCGTACGCCATTGAGCTATCGCAGTTGGTTCGATATTACTCGCTCTTTCTACTTTGCGCTACCCTTGGACTCTACCTTTTTGTCACGAGGGGGCGTCCAACTCCGCGCCGGGAAATTGGTTGGGCAATAGTCAACCTGTTATGCGTGTTCTCGTTTCTCTTGGGGTTTCTGGTGCCGCTTGTGCAGGCAATGACCTCCTACGTGCTCACTCTAAACAGAAGCAATATCGCTAGAAGAATACTCATGGTGGTGATCGTCAGCATAGTTGCTGTAACTCTGTTGTCTGTCCCAAGCGTTCGCGAATGGGGTTTCGCTCAGGTGGCGGGGTTGACAGCCGCCAGCGAGCGGCAGTACTCCGGAATGAGAGGGCTGAGCCTATCTAACCTGGCAAAGATTCCGCTTGCATTCTTCTTCTTCACGTTCGGGGAGCGGATCTATCCGCTCGACTTGGTTCCCGTCATTCCGGGTCTCGTCCTATGCGCATATCTCGGCGCCAAAGGGCTAACGGCGTTGGGCAATCACAAAGTCTGGACCGGACTGCTAATCGCCTCGCTCCTGGTCTCCATTGGTCTGGTGTACCTGGTGTTTGACAGCCTGATCCCGTCAACCTACGAGGGCGCCCAACCACAGTTCATCGTTTTTATCCTGCCTATCTACTATCTCGTGCTGGCTCGTGGGGTAGCCAGAGCCGGACGGCACAGGATGTGGCTAGGCGGGGCTTTACTTATCCTCAATCTTTCCATCGTGTTTCATCAATGGTCACCCGGTTGGAGCTACCGTGTGCCGCTGATTGACTGGCACCGGGCGGCCGGTTTCGTTACGGCGGGTGAGGTTCAGCAAACAATGTTGCTCTACGACGGGCGAATGAACGATCCCGTCAGCTACTACTTTCCACCGTCTGTTTCGTCGCGCAGTCTGTGGGACTACGACCTCAGCTACTCGCTGGCTGGCCTCCGAGGTTTCGATCGCCTTGTGTTCATGTCGAACGACTCGGCCAACCAGATCAGAGGGACCCTAAACCGTACTATAGGCCGTCTGCAGATGGGCTATGCTTACCAGGACGGCTATGTCTCCTATCCTCTGTTCGTCTATGAGTTCGCGCGAAAAGACACGTTGGGGCACGTGGTGGACCCTGTCACGGGGGTGGTGGATCTCCCGAAGGAGATTTATGGGCTCCACTTCTCGGACCTGCGTCTGCCTCAGCAAGCGCGCTATGCCGGACTCTCTTTTCCTCTGACCGGCTCCTTTGCCTTGCCGACCCTCGACGGGACACGCGAGCGTACAGCGCTTCTGTCTACGGATGTGGCGGGCAACGGGTTGATGCTGCTCAGCAACCTAACCGAAGCTGAGGGACTGCCCGCGGGCGAACCTATAGCAGAGGTGGCTGTCTACGCCGCCGATGGACAGGTTGAGCGCTTCCTGCTACGGAACGGGGTTCAGACGAACGACTGGGCTAGCGAATGTGCTTCCCATCCTGAGTCAGAATGGGAGTGCCAGACCGCGTTCTCCTGGCATAAGCGAGCCGCAATGGTCGGACAGCGTGCCTACGAAGGAGCCTGGAAGGATTTCCAGGCGCGTATCTTCGGAACGACCCTCGCCTTCGAGCACCCGTTGGTGCCCGCTCGGATCGAGGTTCGCTATGTCGCCGCCCGAGGCGTGCTCAACATTTGGGGAGCAGCCCTAGGGCTGCCTCGCTGAGCCTAAGGGCAGTGGGGAGTCGTGATGCGCCAACTTGTGCTAGCACTCTTCAGAGCCATGGCCGCCATGTCGGCGCTGCTCTATGAGGCCGAAGGTCTCAACGCCGTCCTGTCTGTCATGCCTACCCAATTGGTCGGATCGACTCTCAGACGGCATGGAGCACTAATCGGCATGCGGGTCCGCTTTCTGTCGCCGCTTACTATTCACAATGCGGCAGCGAAGCCGCGTGCCTTCTATGGGAATCTGCGTGTTGGCCAAGACTGCTACTTCGGCCGTCAGTTGCTGCTAGATCTCCAGGACCAGATTCTGGTCGAGGACAATGTGACCATCTCACATCGAGTGACGATTCTGACCCATACCGACGTCGGCGAGAGCCCTCTTGGGGACGGTCTGTTGCCGCCTAGCCAGGCGCCGGTAATCATCCGGCGGGGCGCGTACATTGGCGCCGGAGCTCTGATTCTGCCAGGCGTGGAGGTGGGAGAGCTGGCCGTGGTCGGCGCGGGGGCCGTCGTCACCAAAGACGTGCCGCCCCTGGCTGTGGTGGTTGGCGTGCCCGCCCGCGTCATCGAGGTGCTGACGCCGGAAGCGTCACTCCTACAAAGGATCGGGGTACAGCAGCCATGACAGACCGTGCTCGTCCCCGCGCGGTCCTCCTTCCGCTAGCCGTCGTATCCATCCTTTTGCTGGCGGTTTCCGTGAAAGTTCTCTACTTAGCGACGACCGGAGGCTTCGGCGCCCCACCTCAGCTCAACGCCGGAGACGGTCCCATCTATGACCAGTTAGCGACCAACATGCTGTCCGGCCAGGGCTACAGCCTCGATGGGTTGCCCACCGCTACCAAGCCCCCTGGCTATCCCTGGTTTCTGGCCGGTGTCTATGCCCTGTTCGGCGTCAACTATATAGCCGTGCGAGCCGTACAACTGACGCTACTGGCGATGGTCGCGGCACTGGTGTTCTATATGGGACGACGGTGGTTTGGATCCAGAGCGGCTGTTCTGGGTAGCACGCTCGTGGCCATGGACCCTCTGATGGCATATCTTTCCGGATCGCTCCTATCGGAGTCTCTAGCTATCTTCGTTGTAGCGGTCGCGACGTGCGGCCTTATCTTCCCGACTGATCGGCCGACGCTCGTGCGGGCAGCGGTAGTGGGGATGCTGTGGGGGCTCGCCATTCTGATTCGGACTAACGTTTCCCTCATCCTCCCCTGGCTTCTGCTATGGGTCTGGATGGACATCAAGGGACGACGGGGGCTGCGAGTTGGCGCCGTGCTCACGATCTCTGCAATGCTGACGCTGGTGCCCTGGTCAGTACGGAACTACAGCGTGTTCGGAACTCCGATAGCGATATCGACAGTGGGCGGCGGGACGTTCTGGGGCGCCAACAACCCGGTTGCAGATGGCCGCTGGGTCGGGGCAGACCTCCAGTATCTGTTGCCGCCCCATCCCGCTCTGCCCGAGGTAGAGCTCGATCGCTATTATTACTCTCAAGCCTTCGCCTGGATTGGCGAACACCCGGTTGACTTCCTCCGGTTGCTGCCCTTGAAGCTAGTCCGTCTCTACGACTACGACCCGCATTCGGTGCGAACAGATGAAGCGGCATCCTTCAGATTGATCGGATTGCTATCTTACGGCGTCTTTCTGCCTTTCATGGTCGTTGGCTTTGTGGTGGGACTGCGCAATCGAAGGGCGCTTCCGTTGTATTGTCTCATTGGGGCCTTCACCACAAGTGCGCTAGTCTTCTATGGTGACCCACGCATGCGCTCGCCCATCCAGCCTTACCTATTCCTCCTTGCGGCGGTTGGACTTCAGCGCACATGGCTCTGGCTGATCGCGGCACCGCGGCGAGTCATACGACTGGGGAGTGACGTAAGGCACCTCTTCGCCGAGCGCGGTGCCAGCATCACACGGACGATGGCGGTCGTGTTGACCATCCTCCTCATCTCCGCTGTCGGCGGATACTTGTTCGGCGGCAGGGGGCTCGGCTTTCGGGAGCTGGTCATCGGCATCCTCGTGCTCGTGGCGGGGCTGCTCTTCCTGGTCCCTAGCGACAAGTACCTGCGAATGGGCTTCTACGTCTGGATCGGCTCGTTCGCCGTGGGGTGGCGTCAATATTGGATCACTCCCGGTCTGAAGATTCATCCCAGCGAGGCCCTGATCTGGCTCCTGTTCGCGCTGCTTCTGGCTCGACGCATGGCACGTAGAGAGCGAATCTCCTGGCCAATACCGGTCCCTCTCACCGGTTTTCTCTTGCTGGGCGGGACAGGTGTCCTGGTGGCGACAAGTAGAAACGCCTCCTGGGAGATCATCGTCGCTGAATTTAAGCTATTTCTGATCCTGATCCCCGTCCTCTGCGTGACGAACGCGATGGTGCGCAGCTTCCGCGAGTGGCGGCGGTCGATGCTGATCGTTGGACTGACTGCGTTCTACGTCGCATCCATGGCGATGTTGGAGTACTACATACCATCTGCCGTTGCTCCGCTACGTGGCTTCTTCGGCGATAGTCCTGTCCTGATGTCCCAGCAAGGGTTCGCGCGGGCCGATTTTACCTTCTTTGGCGGTGCCGTTTCTAGCGTCTACTTGTCCGTGGTGCTGCTTCCCTTGATTAGCTCTGCAATTGCCGGCAGACAGGTGGGAATCAGGCTTCTAATGCTGGCAACGACCCTGGTTTGTGGCGTAGGCGTGTATATGTCCGGCACTCGCGGTCCGTGGCTTGCGGTGCCTGTTGCTCTACTTGCCTACGCCCTCATGAACTGGAAACGCGCCTGGCTGTTGATCCCGGTTGTCGGCGTGATAGTGTGGCTGCCGCCGGAGTCCTACCGCAATATCGCCGCCCTATATGATCCCAATACCTTCTACGACACCAGCGTGCTCGGACGACAAGAGCAACTGCGAGCCGGGTTGGCCATGATGCAGAACAGTCCCTTCTGGGGCAATGGCTGGGGCGCCGCCGGATGGGTGCATAACGACCTGGTGCAGATCGGCGCGAACCTGGGGGTTCCCGCATTGCTGTTGTTCGCCTGGTGGTACATTGGCCGGATGTGGCGGCTAGCGAAGGTGACGCGCGGGCCCAATTCGGAACGTCTCGGAATGCGAGAGTACGCCGTTGGACTTGCAGCCGGACTCTGCGCGGCCCTCATCAACTTGACGGGCGAGGCCATCGTCGTCTTGCCTCACATCATCATTCCTTTGTGGTTTCTGCTAGCCCTGGCAGACCGTCTAATTGCGTTCAATCGGTTGAATGAGCTCTCTCAGGAGCAAGACAGATCGAGCGGGGGATGGAGCGGATCGTGAAGAAGCTGAGCGTGTTAGTACCAACCTACAACAACGAGTCAATCATTCGGGAGTGCCTGGAGTCGGTGAAATGGGCGGACGAGATCTTAATCTGCGACTCCTACAGCACGGATCGAACGCTGGATATCTGTCGTGAGTACACCGACTGCATCCTGCAGCATGAGTACATCAATTCCGCCAGCCAAAAGAACTGGGCGATACCACAATGTAGCCATGAATGGGTGCTGGTGATCGATACAGACGAGCAACTCGAGCCACAGCTTGAGGAGGAGATCCGAGCCTTCCTGGTTGATCCGCCGTCCGACGTCGACGCCTGCCGCATGCCCCGCAAGAACATCATCCTCGGTCAATGGCTGACAGCGATGAACCTGTGGCCGGACTACGTCACGCGCCTCTTTCGTCGTGACGCGTCACGCTACCAGGACAAGGAGGTCCATGCTGACATTGAAGTGCGAGGCAGTGTGCTGACTTTCGAGCGGTCCTTCATCCACCATGGCACGCCGTCGCTGTCCAAGCAGATCGGGCAACTGGATCGCTACACGCGCTATCAGGCCGATGAGTTCGTGAAGCGCGGACGGCACTTCAGTTGGGCGCGTTTGCTGCTACGCCCGCCGGCGGCCTTCTTCTACTACTATTTCCTGAAGCGCGGCTTCACCGCCGGCTTTCGCGGCTTGTTCCTCTCAGCGCACGCATCGATGTACAGCTTCTGCACCTACTCCAAGCTCTGGGAGAAGGAAAGGCAGGTCGAGGGGCAGATCACGTCACGGCGGGTGGTCGATCGTGGCTAACACGAGAATAGCCCTGCTCGAGCAGACGGCTTCGATGGGTGGAGTGGAGTTCAGCACCCTCTACCTGGCCCAGCATCTGGACAGTGAGCTTTTCCACCCCATAGTGATCTGCCCGGAGGAGGGGGACTTGACTCGTCTGTGCAGACAACGCGGAGTGGAGATCCATGTCGTTCCTCGTGCAAAGCTACACTCTGTAAGCTTGCGAAGGGGGCGGCATTACGCACCCAACCCGCTGGCCATGGTGTCCAATACGTTTGCGCTTCTCAACGGCGCGATCAGACTGAGGGCCTTTCTGCGACAGCACGAGGTAGACCTTATCTGCACCAAAGGTCTGCTGGCGCACGTGCAGGGCGGACTAACTGCAAAGCTGGCGAATGTTCCCTGCGTATGGCATGTGCAGGATGCTGTTTCGGACAGGGCCATGGGGCTCTATCGCCGCCTTCTGCGTGTATCGGCTGCGTTCCTGGCCGATCACGTCATCGCCGATGGCCCCACCATCTTGGAACAGATGCCACGGAAAATGAGAGCCAGTCGAAGAGTATCCCTGATCTACAATGGCGTCGATGTCGAGGAGTTCGCTCCGACCGCGGATGGGAAGGGGATTCGTCAGGAGCTTGGGATGGGAGAGGAACATCTAGTGGTGGGCAGCGTCGCTCGGCTAACGCCCTGGAAAGGACAGGCGTACTTACTCCATGCCGCGGCGCGCCTCAGCCGCGAGTTCGCCCGGGTGCACTTCTTGATTGTAGGATCTCCCCTCTTTGCCAGCGACTCGTACGAGCTGGAGTTGCGAGCAATCGCAGCGGCTCCCGAGCTGGTTGGGCGCGTGTCTTTTGCGGGCTACCGACTTGATCTGCCTAACGTCCTGGCTGCTATTGATATCTTCGCTTATACCGCCTTGGAGAAGGATACCAGCCCTCTGGCTCTTCTCTCTGCCATGGCGGCGGGCAAGCCCATTGTGGCGCCGGATATCTCCGGGGTTCGTGAGCTCTTCTCCGACGGCATTGATGGCATCCTGGTGCCCCCAGCCAACGTGGATCGTCTGGCCGATGCGTTGAGGCTACTCTTGACCGACGAAGGGTTGCGGACCAGGTTGGGGCAGAGGGCGCGGGAGCGGGCTGTTGGCGAGTTCAGCGTACAGAGTTTCGCCCAGAGCTGTGAGGAGGTATTCGCATCCGTCTTGGAGCGCCAGCGGTCGGGTCGGGCCGCTGCAGTCAGGTGAGGTGATACGGTGTCTACGGCGGTGCCGCGCGTCCTGTTCGTCCACAACTCGCCCATGCCGATGCGCTTTATCGCCACTGATTTGGCGCTCCTGAGCGAGTACTACCCGGTGACCGAGCTCTACGTCCAGGGCTGGCACATCGATCCGTCGCGTACCCTCCGGGACGTCAGGAGACACGACCTGGTTTTTGCCTGGTTTGCCAGCCGCCACTCCTTCCTTCCTATGCTGTTTGCGAAGTTACTAGGCAAGCCATCCGCGCTGGTCATCGGCGGCTACGATGTCGCCTGCATGCCAGAGATCGGATATGGGCACCAGCGGGGAGGTGCAAAGAAGTGGGTGTCCCGTCTCACCATCAACCTGGCAACGCGCCTTCTAACGCACGCCCAATGGTGCCGGGAAGAAGCCCGTCGCAACGCGGGACTTGATGATAGCCGAATTACCGTACTTCACCTCGGGCTAGACCCTCGTCTCTGCCGAACAGTGAGACCCAAAGAGGATTTGGTAGTCACAGTCGGGAACGTCCAGATGGACAACCTTGCCCGAAAAGGAATGGACAGCTTCGTGAGAGCGGCATGGCAACTCCCCAATGTCCCGTTTGTCCTGATTGGTCCGTGGCTCGACGGGGCAGCTCGACATCTGTTGCGCATCGCCCCGTCGAACGTCAGGATAACCGGGTACCTGTCGGATGCGGAGCTGACCGAATACATGGCTCGCGCCAAGGTCTACGTACAGGCATCCATTCATGAGGGTTTCGGGCTAGCTAATGCAGAGGCGATGCTGTGCGGGTGCATCCCAGTGGTCACGCGCGCCGGCGCTTTGCCGGAAGTGGTGGGAGATACAGGCGTCTATTTGTCATCTGCCAGCGAAGGGTCCATCGCGGCTGGGGTTCGTACGGCGCTAGGAATGAGTGCTGAGTGGGGCCAGCGCGCCAGAGAACGGATCCTCCGCGAGTTCCCGTTAGAAAGGCGTCGTCGACTACTATTCCAGGTTATTGATGATCTAGCGCAGAGAGGGCGCCATGGGTAAGCCGATGGATGACCAATTGCTCACAGCCCGAACGACGTCCTGGTACGACGCGTACTATCTGAGGCATGGGCGCGGTCGCAACGACTTGTTCGGGAATCCTGAGGTTCTTCTCCAAGTCCTTGCTTTCGATGCATCGCTCATCTGCGCCCTCCGGTCGACTCATCTGGACCCACACACGGCGGTGCTGCTCGAGGTCGGCTGCGGAGGAGGGGCAGGCATTCCGAATCTTCTGCGGCTGGGATTCGATCCCGCCAGAATCTACGGAGTCGATCTCTTGGCGGACCGGATCTCCGAGGCGTCAGGTCGATTCCCCACTGCCCACTTCGTCTGTGGCGATGCCCGTTGCCTTGATTTTGAGGAGGGCGCCTTTGACATCGTTCTGGAATCGACGATGTTTGTCTCGATCACGGATCACGAGATCTCCAGGGCGATCGCGGCCGAAATGCTGCGGGTTGTGAGAAGAGACGGATACATCGTCCTTGCCGATTGGCGATACGCCAAACCCGGTGGTACATCCTACGCGGGGTTGTCCAGAGGGCGAATCGATCAGCTCTTCCAGGTTGGCAGACAGACGCGAATAGTCGGGGTGCATCACGGCGCCCTGGTGCCCCCGCTGGGACGCTATCTGTCTCGGCACGGGATGGCCTTCGTCTATTTCGGGTTGCGGGGGCTACTTCGTTTCCTCTGTGGACAAGTGACCGTTGTGCTCCGGAAATGTTAGGCAAATCCGCGTGCGTCAGAGACTTGCCGGGTGACGTGCCGATCGCCGACCGCGGCAGGGAGGCGGGAGAACCATGTATGCCTTCACCAAACGCTTGTTCGACATTCTTGCTAGCCTGCTAGGGCTGACCGTGGCGGCTCCCCTGTTCGTCCTCATTGGCATGCTCATCAGGCGTGACTCGCCAGGTCCCATTCTGTACAGGGGGATACGCGCTGGCAAAGATGGGCGGCCGTTCGCGATGCTCAAGTTTCGCACGATGGTGATGAACGCCGACCAGATCGGGGGACCCTCGACGGCCGCCGACGATCCTCGCCTCACCAGGACTGGGCGCTGGCTGCGCAAGTACAAGCTCGACGAGCTCCCTCAGTTGATCAATGTGCTGCGAGGCGAGATGAGCCTCGTCGGCCCCCGGCCCGAAGTGCTCTCCGAGGTCGAGGGATACTCCGCCAACGAGCGAACCCTCCTCACCGTCCGGCCGGGTATCACGGATTGGGCCTCGATGCGCTTCAATGACGAGGGCGAGATTCTCCAGGGTTGCTCCGATCCCCACCAGGCGTATCTGGAGAGGATTCGTCCGGAGAAGATGAGATTGGGGCTGGAGTACGTCCACACGCGCTCTCTGTTGCTTGATATGCAGATTGTCGTCCAAACGGTTGCAGCGATCTTCACGACCAGAGCTAGAAGTCGATAGTCACCTCCGGGAGAAACCATGGAATCGCTTGACAGTTCTGCCTTTGAGATGCATCCGGCAGGTCCTTCTCTCCCTCCGCCGGACGTGATTGATCACGTCCCCATGACAGCGGAAACGGCTTGGCAGGTCAACCGCCTAGTCGACCTTGCCCATCGCATCCGTAGTCATAGCATCAGGATGACGCACGCGGCTCGCTCATCGCACGTCGGTTCTTGCCTGTCGATGGCCGAGTTGCTAGCAGTCCTGTATGGTTCGGTCCTGCGCGTGGATCCTGCGCACCCCGATTGGCCGAATCGCGATCGCTTCGTTCTCAGCAAGGGGCATGCCTGTGCCGCCGTCTACGCCGCATTGGCCGAGCGTGGCTTCTTCCCGCTAGACTGGTTGGACACGTTCTATCAAAACGGCTCTCGCCTGTCTGGCCATGCCACGCAGGGCTACGTGCCTGGCATCGAGGTGTCTACCGGATCGTTGGGACATGGACTCCCCATCGCCACGGGCATGGCATTGGCGGCCAGGCGCGACGGGCGGCAATTCCGTGTCTTCGTCTTGTTGAGCGATGGTGAGTGCGATGAAGGCTCCACCTGGGAGCCTATCCTCTTCGCGCCCCATCATTGCCTGGATAACCTGGTTGCCATCGTCGACTACAACAAGATCCAGAGTCTAGGTACAGTCGACGACGTGATGGCGCTAGAACCTTTCGCCCACAAGTGGCGCGCTTTCGGCTGGTCCGTGCGTGAAGTTGATGGCCATGACCTGCAAGACATCGTCGCGGCATTCTCCAGGATCCCTCTTGAGCCGCGGCGGCCGACGTGCATCATCGCCCACACGATAAAGGGCAAAGGAGTGAGCTTCATGGAGAACAAGCTTCTCTGGCACTATCGTTCGCCGCAGGGCGAGGAGTACGAGGCTGCGATGGCGGAGTTGGAGGGCAAGGCATGAGGACAGCATTTATCAACACCCTTTTCGAGCTTGCCCGCGGAGATACACGCATCACACTAGTGGTCGGGGATCTGGGGTTCGGTGTGGTGACGCGTTTCATGGAGCGACTGCCTCTCCAATTCGTCAACGCGGGTGTCGCCGAGCAAAACATGACCAGCATGGCCGCCGGCATGGCGCTGAGCGGCAAGATTGTGTTGACGTACTCTATCGCCAATTTCCCGGTGATGCGTTGCCTGGAGCAGATCCGCAACGATGTCTGCTACCATCGCGCCAACGTGAAGATCGTGGCCGTCGGCGGAGGCCTGTCCTATGGTGCGCTTGGTCCGTCCCATCACGCCACCGAGGATATCGCTGTCATGCGGGCACTCCCGAACATGATTGTGGTCGCTCCCGGCGACCCCATCGAGGCTGCCCTAGCCACGCGGGCGATTGTGACTCACCAGGGTCCCTGCTACCTGCGCCTAGGTCGCGACCAGGAGCCAGTGGTCCACCCGAGCCTGGACGTAGATTTCCGACTGGGTAAAGCCATCGCGGTGCGAGAGGGAAGCGACCTCACGCTAATCGCTACCGGCGCTCTGCTTCCTACTGTTGTGGCGGTCTCCGATCGGCTCGGGGAGCATGGGATCTCAGCGCGAGTGCTGAGCATGCATACGGTGAAGCCTCTGGATACAGATGCCGTTGTCAAGGCAGGCCATGAAACGGGGACGATCTTCACCGTCGAGGAGCACAGCATCGTGGGAGGGCTGGGGAGTGCCGTGGCGGAGGTGCTCCTGGAGGCTGGGATCGGACAGATCAACTTCAGGCGCATCGGTCTCCGTGACGGATTCTCGAGCCAGGTGGGCGATCAAGACTATCTCCGCGCTCACTACGATCTCGACGCGGACGGCATTCTAAGAACCATCGACTCGGCATTGGCCCGAGCCAACGCTAGCATTCTGTGATCACTGAGCTGACACGTCCCGTCTTATCGGACCGATCGGACCGATCGGTCCCACTAATGTAGAGGCTATCTGAAAAGGATCCATGGTCCAATTCCCCGTCATCCCCGCGAAAGCGAGGATCCACAGACCATAGGTACGCACCAGCGCCATGGATTCCCGCTTCCGCGGGAATGACGAGCCCTGGCCAAGCTTTTCAGACACCCTCTGCCATCGAGACGAAAGGGGGATCGTCTGTGACCTACAAGGTGCGTTTTGTTAACCCGGGTAGGCTGTACAAGCTGCTCAAGGACGAGCTCGACCAGGCTTATTTTGAGGTCATGACGCGAGGCGATTTCATCGATCGCGAGCAACTGCGTTCGTTCGAGGAAAACCTGGCCCGCTTTGTGGGCACCAGGTACGCGGTCGGATTGAACAGCGGGTACGACGCCTTGCACCTATCGCTGCGTGCCGTGGGCATCGGCTCCGGAGATGAGGTGATTGTTCCCGCCCACACCTTCTTGGCGACCGTCTCAGCTGTCGCCAACGTGGGCGCGACGCCGGTTCTGGTTGACGTCGGGAAAGATTTCAATATCGACGTGGACAGAATCGAGGAGGCTATCACAGACCGGACCAGGGGCATCATTCCCGTCCATCTCAACGGCTACATGGCCGACATGATCCGTATCACGGAACTCGCCAAACGATACCGCCTGATCATCGTGGAGGACGCCTGCCAGAGCCTTGGTGCCAGTCAGAATGGAAGGCGGGCCGGCTCGTGGGGACTGACGGGATGTTGGAGCTTCTATCCGTTCAAGATCCTGGGTGGATACGGAGACGGGGGCGCCATCACCACGGACGACTCGAGTGTCGCCTTGTTCGCCAGGCGCATGCGGTACAACGGAGAGGACCGCGAGACGGGCGACTATCACGGGCACGGTTTCACCTGTTTGCTGGATAACCTCCAGGCGGCCTTCCTCGATGTGAAGCTGCGATACCTTCCGGCGTGGATTCTCAAGAGAAGGCAGATAGCCGAACGCTATAGATACGCTTTCCAAAACATCAAAGACCTTCAGCTTCCTCATTACGACAGCGCCGATCGAGACCATGTTTACCAGAACTACGTAGTGCGAGCGAAAGACGGTGATGCTTTCTCGGACCATCTCAAGCGCAATGGTATCGAGGTTCTCGTCCAGTGGCGAAAACCATACTACCGGCACAAAGCCCTTGGTCTGTTTGACCACGGTTTTCCGGAGACGGAAGCCATCAGCCGGGAGGTCTGCTCTCTGCCCATGAACGTGGAGTTGGATGACGAGGAGATCGTGCAAGTCATCAAGGTGGTTCGGTCTTACTATTTGTCATAAGCGTCTTAGCGGTGCATCCACCAAGTCCCTTGCGCGTTCGTGGTGGCGGACCGCCGTGTCCGCCAGGGATGGGGTAGGGCACGCCTCCCCCGCCCTGCCCCTGGCGGACAGAGCCGTCCGCCACTACGGATATCGAGTGGAGTTGGCGGATGAACCACTTAGCGGTACTTCGTCGTTCTGAGGCGCGCACGCCGAAGAATCTGTACCCCCTTGCCGCACAAGGGTCGAAAGGGCGCGGATTCTTCCTCGCCTTAGGCGAGTCAGAATGATACACAACGGTTAGAGGGGACAATCTGTGAAGACCCTTTCTCGGATAACCGAAACTTTTTCCGAGTCCGTCATTCGTGAGATGACCAGGATCTGCGACGCCGTCAGGGGGCACAATCTCGCCCAGGGGTTCCCTGACTTCTCGTGCGCTAGTGAGCTCAAGGAGGCGGCCATCCTCGCGATTAGCGCCGACCGGAACCAGTACCCGGTCACGTTTGGGGAGCCGGAACTGCGCCGCGCCATCAGCCACAAGGTGCGCTGGTACAACGGCATCCAATGCGATCCCGAGACCGAGGTCACTGTAACCTGTGGGGCCACGGAGGCGATGATTGCCACCTTGAAGGCACTCATCAATCCGGGCGACGAGATCGTCGTGTTCGAGCCGTTCTATGAGAACTATGGCCCTGACGGCATCATATCCGGGGCGACCCCGCGATACGTGACACTCCATCCTCCTGACTGGTCGTTTTCCGACCAGGAGCTTGCACGCGCCTTCAGCACGCGAACCAAGGCGATCGTCATCAACACACCGAATAACCCAACCGGCAAGGTCTTCACGCGAGAAGAGCTGGAGCGCATCGCAGCGCTTTGCGTGGAGTGGGACTGCTACGCGATCACCGATGAGGTCTACGAGCATATCCTCTACGATGACGCACAGCACGTTTCACTGGCGACGCTGAGTGGCATGACGGATCGGACAGTGACGATCAACTCCGTCTCGAAGAGCTACTCCGTCACAGGATGGCGTGTCGGTTGGGCGATAGCCGATCAGCACATCACCCAGCGCATACGGAAGGTACACGACTTTCTCACGGTGGGCGCCCCGACACCTTTTCAGCACGCGGCCGTCATCGGGCTTGGTTTTCCCAGGGAGTACTACTATCGTCTTCAGAAGCGCTACGCGGAGGCGCGAGCTTTTCTGCTGGATGTGCTGCAAGAAGCGGGCTTCAAGCCGTCGAGTCCCCGCGGAGCGTACTACGCTATCGCAGACATGTCGAACATCATGCCCAGGCTGGGCGTGAACGACGATGCCGCCTTCTGCAGGAAGCTCATCGAATTGACAGGTGTCGCGGCGGTTCCAGGCTCGTCGTTCTACTCCGACCCCGCCACAGGGAGAACACAAGTAAGATTCTGTTTCTGTAAGAGCTGGGAGACGCTGCGCGCGGTAGAGCTGGCACTGGCTAAGCTACGCGTAGCGAAGGGGTAAGCGGTGCAGCAGTCTCCATTGGTCTCATTGATAATTCCTTGCCGCAACGAGGCGGGTTTCATCGGGGCGTGTCTCGATTCCATCGTGCGCAACGACCTCCCCAGGGGTCAGTTGGAGATCCTCGTTGTCGATGGAATGAGCGACGACGGCACGCGAGAGGTTGTGCGACAGTACGCTCGGCGTTATCCGTTCATAAGGCTGCTGGACAACCCTCGACGGGTCACACCGGCCGCGATGAACATGGGCATCGAGCACAGTAGTGGTGGAATCATCGCCCGGTTGGACGCACATAGCACCTGCGAGCCCCGCTATCTCTCCAAATGCCTTGCTTCCTTGCGTGAAACAGGAGCGGACAACGTCGGTGGAGTCTGGCTGATCCGTCCTCGGCGTGACACCATGATGGGACGGGCTATCGCGCTGGTCCTGTCCCACCCGTTTGGCGCCGGCAACGCCTACTACCGGACGGGCACAGGCAAGCGCCGTCTGGTAGACACCGTTCCTTTCGGCTTCTACCGGCGTGAAGTCCTCGGCAGGATCGGCCCCTTCAACGAGCACCTGGTGAGAGGCCAGGATATGGAGCTGAATCTTAGGCTCGTGAGAGCAGGGGGGCGCATTCTTCTCGATCCGGAGATTGCTAGCCAATATTATGCCCGCTCAGACTTTGTCACTTTCCTCAGGCATAACCTGGCTGATGGTTACTGGGTCACATACGCCGCGAGGTTTGCCAAGCTGCCGGTGTCCTGGCGTCACTGCGTCCCGCTCCTGTTTGTACTGGGCCTCAGCGGTACTCTGGCGCTGTCGTTCGTCGTCCCATGGTTCAGATGGGTGTCATCCATGATCATGGGAACCTATTCTGCCACGGCCGTGTACTTCTCTATCCGCGCCGCGCACGACAAGCGACGGGCTGAGTACATGATCAGCCTGCCGGTGGCGTTCGCGACACGGCATCTGGCCTATGGACTCGGTTCCAGCTTTGGACTTGTCAGTCTCGTCGCAAGCAAGGTTAGGACCGCGTTCACTTCTCGGAGGTAAACCATGAGCGAACGGACTCGATACTCATTCTCTGTCCGTTCCATCAGCACTTGCCGCCTCGTCAGACACGACCTGCCGCGGTTGCTCGCAGATGGGCTTCTCGTAGCCGCCAGTCTGGTCATGGATGCGCTCGGACGATCTCTTACGACCGACCTCGATCTTGCCCTTACGCTACAATTCGTCGTCGCGGCGGCGTGCATCGCCTGCGGCGTAAACTACATCTTCGGGCTCTACCACCGTATCTGGCGCTACGCATCGGCCGGCGAGGTCATCGTCATCGCGGCCGCCGTAGCCTGCAGCTCTATCGGCTGGGGTCTCATGGATCTCGTTTGGCCTGTCCAGCGTCCTGTCCCGCTTAGCGTCGTTGTGGCATCCAGCCTGTTCACCTTCATGGGGTTCGTGGGGATGCGCTATCGCAGACGGATCTTGACTGGTTTCGAATGGCGATGGCGGGCCCTGCGGGGGGACTTCCAGTTAGTGCGCACCCGCGTGCTTATCGTGGGCGCTGGGGAAGACGGACAGTTGCTGGCCTGGCGCTTTCTGAATCAGTTTCCTGGTGAGCGCTATGAGGTTATCGGCTTTATCGATGATGATCCGTCGAAACTGGGGATGCGACTGCATGGCATCAAGATCCTGGGCGATCGGCACGTTATTCCTGGGCTTGTCGAGCGCGAGCGCATCGATCTCGTCCTTATTGCGCTGTACAATATCGCAGGCGATGATTTTCGAGCCATTCTGGATATCTGTGAGAGGACGTCGGCCATCATAAAGGTGCTTCCGAACGTCTTTGAGCTCATCGAAGACCCACGTGCCCCCGTACTTATGCGCGACATAACGGCCGCTGATCTGCTTGGTCGCAAGTCCGTCGAGATCGATCAAGCAGCCTGTCGCGACCTGTTGTCCGGCAAGGCCGTTCTGGTGACAGGGGCCGCGGGTTCCATCGGGTCCCAGTTGTGTCGACAAATCATTGGCTTCGGGCCGCGGCACCTCATCATGGTGGACAACAATGAATCCGGTCTCCACGATCTCTTCATCGCGTGCTCATGCTCTGGAGCTCAGCAATTCGGCGCTCGCCCCATTGGCATGCACGCCAGCGGCTCCAGTGGAGTGATCGTTCAGTCCCTGATACCCATCGTGGGCGACGTGACAAATGAGTCCAAGATGCAGGCCGTCATGGAGACCTACCGCCCACAGATAGTATTCCACGCCGCCGCTTACAAACACGTTCCGCTCATGGAAGAGCATCCCGATGAGGCGTTGCGTGTCAACGTGCTAGGTACGCATGTCATGTCCGATCTAGCGACCCGCTATGGCGTCGAGCGCTTTGTACTGGTATCTACTGACAAAGCCATCAATCCATCATCTATCATGGGCGCAACGAAGCGGCTATGTGAGATTCTGATCATGCCGGATATGCCGCCCAGGAACTATGGGGCAAACGGCAGCGGTCCCTTTCCGCTGCCGCGAGCCAGAAATCAGGTGTCGCGAGATCACAACCAGCCGCTCTCGTCGTCTCATCCAGCCCTTGCAGGATCGCCTACTGATAGACGCCCGTTGTTCACGGCTGTTCGTTTCGGGAACGTTCTCAGCTCGCGTGGGAGCGTGGTTCCTACCTTTGAGCGTCAGATCGATGAAGGTGGCCCGATTACTGTCACACATCCCGAGATGACTCGTTACTTCATGAGCATCCCTGAGGCTGCCAGTCTAATCATCCAGTCCGCGGCCCTCACCGAGAACGGCGATATCTTCATGCTGAACATGGGACAGCGTATCCGAATCGATGACCTTGCCCGCCGCCTTATTCGGCTGCGCGGACTACGTCCGGAGGTAGATATTCCCATCGTCTATACTGGCGTCCGTCCTGGCGAAAAGATGCACGAGGAGCTACTCGGTGTCGACGAATTGCGCCTTCCCACCACACATCCGAAAATCTTTCGGATCCAGTGCGCTATGTCAAAAGACAGCTTCGCGCTACGGCGTCAGATCGAGGAGTTGCTTGCTCTTACACACGAGCGAAGATACGAGGATGCTGTCGCACTGCTGCGAGAAACGGTGGGGCTGTGTGGGAACGACGTTAGCTTGGGAACCGCTGGATCTGCCGATTAATGGTGCATCCGCCAACTCTAATCGAATCCGTAGTGGCGGACGGCTCTCGCCAGCGGCGAGTCGCCTTCGGAGACTGTCCGCCAGGGGTGGGGGGCGCGCCCCAATGCTGTCCGATAAAAAATTCAGGTGGGAGATTCGAGCGGTAGCTCCCATCCCGGGAAGGCAAGTTGGTGCGCTATGGGCAGCGCCTGCGGCGCATCGGTGAGGCTGACGTGCAC